>JAQXYZ010000073.1 GCA_029226935.1 Bacillota bacterium
CTCATCGCCAGCACAGTAAAAGCATGAGTCTGCGCTTTATTCAGAAACTGTTCCATACGAAGAATCTTTTCCAGATTCTGTATGGTAACCGGCAGCCCTTCCCTCAGCAGTTCCATATAAGGGACTGCCAGAAATGCCGTCAGGCTGATTGCTCCAATTACACCGCCATAGCACAGAGTACATGCCAATCCACCGTGTGAAAAAAGGCTGTCCGAGCTTTTCCTCGGAGGCTCCTTCATCAACGCATCTCCATCGTTTTGGTCCACGCCAAGAGCAAGTGCCGGAAGGGAGTCCGTAATCAAATTGATCCACAGAATATGACTTGCCTTTAAAGGCGTTGGGAAACCCACAAGAACAGCTGCCAGCATGGTAATAATTTCCCCAAAGTTAGAGGAAAGCAGGAACAAAATCGTTTTTCGTATGTTCTCATAAATTCCCCGCCCCTCCTTCATTGCCTTTTCAATGGTAGCAAAGTTATCATCTGTAAGCACCAGATCAGCCGCATTTCTTGCAACATCCGTCCCCTCTTTTCCCATGGCAATTCCCACATCAGCAGCCTTTAAGGAAGGGGCATCATTAACGCCGTCTCCTGTCATTGCCACAATCCTGCCTTTGGACTTTAATGCCTCCACAATCCTTACCTTATGTTCCGGTGATACCCTTGCAAAAACATGAAGCTTTTCCACCCTGTCCGAGAATTCCTGTGCCGTCAATGCTTCTATCTGTGCACCTGTCATACATTCCTTTTTATCTTCTGCTATTCCAAGCTCTCTGGCGATGGCAAGGGCTGTATCCACATGATCTCCCGTGATCATTACTGTATCCACATGAGCCCCTTTAAAACTTTCCACTGCTGCCTTTGCTTCTTCTCTCGGAGGATCGATCATTCCTGCCAATCCCACAAACATCATGTTTTTTTCGTCTTTTAAGTCGCCCTTTCGTTTTACTGCTGTTGCCAGCACCCGAAATGCCCTTCCCGCCATTTGCTCTATCGCCTCTTTTGCCTCTCTCTTTGCCTTTGTCGAAAAAGTCACCTCTTTCCCGTGCACCCAGACAGTCTGGCATAAATCAATGATTTCATCAGCAGCCCCCTTGACATAGGCAATCTTTTCCGTTCCCTTTCTGTGAACCGTGGTCATTCTTTTCCTTTCTGAATCAAATGCACGCTCATCTATTCTGGGCTGTCTGTGTTCCAGCTGTTCCTTATGAAATCCATGTTTATATGCCAGATCAAGAAGCGCAAGCTCAGTAGGGTCGCCCAATCTGCTTTCTCCAATCACTGCATCATTACAGAGTGTGCATGCCTCAAGAAAAAGGCAGTGCTCCTGCCCGCTTAGCTCCTCCTCTTTTATAACATGTCCATCCACATAACATTCTTTAACCGTCATTCGGTTTTGGGTAAGAGTTCCTGTCTTGTCAGAGCATACAGTATTAACTGCACCAAGGGTTTCCACTGACGGAAGCCTTCTCACAATGGTTCCCACCTTAACCATCCGCGATACACTGAGGGCAAGTACGATTGTCACAACAGCCGCAAGTCCTTCCGGTACAGCAGCTACTGCAAGAGAAATTGCAGTAAGCAGCATGTCCCCTATATCACGCTTTTGCAATACCGCAACCAAAAACAGAAATACGCATACCATAACTGCTATCATGCCAAGCAGCTTTCCCAAGTCTGCCAGCCTCCTCTGCAGCGGCGTCATTTCACTGTTCCCCACATCAATTAATCCTGCAATTTTGCCAATTTCCGTGTTCATCCCGGTAGCGGTAACGACCCCTTCTCCTCTTCCACAGACAACCGTAGTAGACATATATGCCATATTGGTTCTGTCTCCTATTCCCGCATCTTTTGTCTGAAGCTTCTTTGAAGTCTTTTCCACAGGAATTGATTCCCCGGTAAGCGCAGATTCCTCAATCTTCAAATTCACCGTCTTAAAAAGACGTAAATCTGCCGGTACCTGCCTTCCTGCTTCCAGAAAAATAATATCTCCGGGGACAAGCTCGCTGCTGGGAATTTCAACTTCCTTTCCATCACGCTTTACCAGCGCTTTTGGGCTGGATAATTGCTGTAATGCCTCAATTGCCTTTCTTGCCTTATCCTCCTGGATGACACCTACCACTGAATTCAGAATAATTACCGCTGCAATAATTGCAGCATCTCCCGCTTCCTTCAAAAAAAGAGAAATGGCAATTGCCACCATCAAAATATAAATAAGAGGATCATTGAGCTGCTCTATAAAAAGCGTCAGTATCCCCTTTTTCTTTTGTTCCTCCAGCTGATTTTTTCCGAAGCTGCAAAGCCGTTCCTCTGCCTCTTTGGATGAAAGCCCTTTTTCCCCGTCTGTACCAAGCTGTGTCATTACCTCTGCCGCACTCTTTTCTGAATACATAGTTTGTCCCTCCTGCTTCTAAAATTTTATATGCAGAGGCAAAAGGGATTATGCCAAAAGAACTGACCTCGAAAGAATACTTTCATGGTCAGTTCTTTTCTCTTACTCTGTTCAATTTTTCAAAGCCGGAGTGTAGTTGTCATAATAACTGTAATTACATCTGATACAGGTGTAAACCGTATATCCCTGTGTCGTGCTGGTAGCCGGTATTACCACAGACCGGAAGGTATGGTTATTCAAATCCAGTTCTATACTCTCTGCATAGCTGCTTCCGCAGCTGCATACGAAAGATCTGATTCCCTTCTCCGTACAGTTTGCCTCTTTAAGTACATAGGATTGATACTGGTGACTGTGAGGCGTTGGTGTAGGTGTAGGTGACACTGTCGGTGTAGCCGAAGGTGACGCCGTTTGTCCGGCGGATGCACTTGGCGCCGCACTTGCCGTTGCTGTCGCAGTGGGGGATGAGCTTGCCGATGCCGAAGGACTTGGCGAAAGCACGTTAATCGGTCTGGAATCCAATACCACTCCACACACTTTACAGGTTCTCTGCTCCGTTCCCATTTGGGTCGTAGTCGCCGCCTCCGCTACCGTCCAATCACTCGCCACATGACCGGGTGCAGGTATCATTTCTGTATAAAAGCTTCCGCAGCTGCAGGTATACTTTCTTAAGCCTGCCAGAACACAGCTTGGTTCCCGTTCTATGGAAGCAGTATATTGATGTACGTGTTTCGTATTATCTTCTCCACTTGAAGAACCGCTCGTACTTTCAAAGGGTATATTTTCCTGTGCAATGATCTCATCACAGTAAATACATTTTTTTACCCTCAGACCTTCCTTTTCTTTGGTAGGCTTTCTGACAATTTCCCAATCATCTGCCACATGTCCGGTTGACATAATATCTATATAATAGCTGTCACCACATTCACATTCATACTTAACTCTTCCGGCTTTGTAACAGGTTGCCTTCACTTCCACTGTTTCTACATAATCATGGACATGATTGGTCAAATCTACTGTCTTGCCGGTAGGTGTGGGAATCTCCACTTTCTCCGCAGAGGCTGTAGGTGAAGATGCTTTATCCGGTGCTTCCGTTGGTGTTAAGGGTATCTGTGTCGCTTTTGGTTCACTGGTGCTTTGCGCTGCCTTACTGCCATCATTTCCTGCGCCTGTCAGGGAATAACCAAGAATTCCCACCGTCGCCAAACATGCTATCACTGCCAAAATTCCCAGAATACATGTCAATGCTTTTACAATTCCATTCATCTAGAATCTCCTAAGTCCGTCATTGCGATATGCTCTCTTACAGTTTCCTATGTTTTTAAGTATATATTTTTTGTTTGTTTTTGTAAAGAAAAGCATGTCTAATCTCCCTGTGTACACTTGTGCATCGGACTATTTTAGGGGAATTTTCATTTCAAACTCTTCAAATGGAACGGTAACTTCCTGAAAACCGGCTGCATAGCTTGCCAGTTCATAAGGGCTGAAATAAAAAGTAATTCCGTTTTCATTCAGGTAAAAATCCGAATTAAAATTGATATTTTCTCTGACGGTGTCCACTGCATCTTCCCAGAAAGCCTCCGGTGCCTGACTGATGTACTCCGAAAAATGTCTGGTCACGATCTCCTTCAGTTCTTCTTCGCTATTACCAATAATATCTGTAAGCGAAAGTCTTGCTCCTGTCTGCAAATCAAAGGTAAAACCGGTCCAAATGGGCATTCCGTGGGCTCCGCCCTGATAATCATAATCTACCTGAGTGAAGCTAAAATAGTTTCCGTCAAAATAGGAAATATCCGAAACCTTACTGGAATAACTATAGTGAAGATACGAAAACTCCTCCTCACCCATATTTTTCAGTTCTTCCTCCTGCCATTCCAGATTCCCTGTTGCATAAGTAATCACGCCATTTTCATATTCAGTCAAAATACGGTTGATTTCTGCTGCTCCGGCAAATTTATCATCTACGACAAGACGCTCCAAATCAAGTTCCGTAAGTACAAAATCCGGTTTCACTTGACTTAAAATTTCATCATGGTAGGTTTCAATGGTTCCAACCTGGCTGATGCCTGTATCATAGTAGGCATCTCCCAGCACTTCCTCTTTCTCAGGATCTTCAAGACTTCTTCTCATCAGATACTGCTTATAATCCCTGGCATCTGAATAGTACAGATAGCCATGATACACTAACCCACTCATCACATAGTATGAATTTTCCTTCAAAGAAAACATTTCGCTGACCGTTCCGTCACTGAGCGCGATCTTCTCATAAATATATTTTCTTTCCGGCTCATTCTCAGAATTGCCCCGATGGATATATGCAAACTCTTCATCCATATCAATCAAATCTGTGTTGCTGTCAAGTTCTGCAAGATTGCGCGTCTCAAAGGTGTGCACATCTATCAGGTAAAGCTTGATATGCTGCTGCTCATACTCCGAAACCAGAAAATATTTATCATTGATTGCCCGAAGCTGTGCTTCCTCCTGCATTACCCATAACTCCTCACCGGTATCAGGATCAACTGCTGCCACCCTGTACTCCGGATTGATGAGCAGGAGATATCCATACTTATTCACGCTTTCTACCGCACCCAGATATCTGCTGACCCCATGTGTGTAGCTAAGCCTTGCATATCCCTCCGGGACAGAAGGATACTCTGTATCCCTGTATAAGTCCTCTATCTCAACAACAGAGCCATCCGGCTGAACATCTAATCCATACTCGTTTTCATAATCACTAATGTAGAGTCTTCCGTCTGTATAGAACAGCGTTTCATTATAGCCCTCCAGTTCTTTGAGTTCTCTGTACTCTGTTCCATCTGAATTGATTACGGAAAGGAAAAATTTCTGCTGCGTATCTGCCTTCTCCCACCGTTCTTCCACAAAATAAATTCTGCCATTTAACAACACTGCACTTCCATTCGTAAATATATAGGGAGACTGCACCGACATCTCGCCCTTCCATAATACAGAACCTTCTTTGCTTTTTTTATCTATTTTATTGATCTGATGGGTACCGGAAATATAAATTGCCTGGTCGTCCTCCAGCACCATGCTCCCCTGCATCTGATCTACAGACAGAATTTCTTCCTGCACATCGCTTTCAGCAGCAGTTTCTTTCTCTTTATCCGCTGTACTGCTCTCTGCTTCCGGCACAGAAGAGCCCTCCGGCTCATTCTGAACCTTCCCGCAGCCTGCCAGAAGCATTGTCAACAGCAGCAAAAATACTATTTGTCTCTTTCTCATATGTACAACTCCATTTCATAATATCTTTTTATAATATACATCATACAACATATTTGCATGAAAGTTACATCATTTTTAAAAATATTATTTCTTATATCGTTGCAAGTTTTTGTTACCCTCATTTGCACATACAAAAATATACTCCTCCACAAGTAGATTGAAGTTATGTACATACTTCTACTTATGGAGGAGCATATCAAAACATTGTCTGTTACTTTTCGTTCTTGATGCCACGCACAATAATATTCAGAAATTTGCTCATGAGCGGGATGTAAGTTACAGTAAACACTCCTGCCGCGATTCCAAGTGCTGCCTTTTTGTGCTTTGGCGAAATAGCTACACCAATCATCACGCCCATAGCACATAGACAGAATTTAAGCAGCGCCATGTCTTTCCAGTCACTTTCCTGAACATACTGATTTGCATACTCAAATAATTTTTTCATACGAAAGCCTCCTTATTAAAAAGTCTACTCTATATTTCCCCTTTCCGGTTTCTTGCTTTATCTTAAGACAGTGCTTGAAGAAATGTGCTCAACAACTCGTTGAATCGCTTTGGCTGATCATCGTTTGCGTTGTGAGCTGCTCCTTCAATAATATAAAGAGGAAATCCTTCCTTTTTGTGACACATTTTGTTGTATGCCATGACCTTGCCTGTTTTATCATGCTCGCCCACCGACAGCCACATGGGGCATTTGATGTGCATCTCACTGATTTCGGGAATAAATCCGGCAAAGCCTATGTACATAAGCTTGCAGAGTTCGTCTTTGGTATAGTCCGATAGCATGTTCAGCATATTTTCTCTTGCCCTCTGCGTGCTGCCGCACATCTTCGCCATGGTGTTTCGCAGAATCCCATCAGGGTAAAGTCTGAACATCCACTTCGTCTGACGCAGCCAAAACAGATCCGATTTGCTGTAATACGACGGGCTGTAAGGGCAGCTTCCGATTGTAAGGATTCCCTCAACCATGTCTGCATATTTTTTATAAAACGACTGCGCCACAAAGCCTCCCGCCGACTGTCCGATCAACACCACGCGCTTTATGCCTTCGACATCGAGGATGTTTTTGAGTTCTTCGGCAGCATTATAATATGAAAAATCTTTGTATGGACGCGATTTTCCGTGTGCGGGCGCATCCCATACAATAGTGTCGTATTGTTCGGAGAAGACTTCTATTTGCCTGTCAAACAAGTGATGATTGGCCGTAAGTCCCGGAAGGAACACAAGAGAAAAAG
>JAQXYZ010000074.1 GCA_029226935.1 Bacillota bacterium
TTCTTTTAACTGATATGACCAACCGGGACACAGTTGCATAGATATCCTAATATACGGGTGGAATTTACTACGGCAAAAAAATTTGGAAAATCCCACTCGCGGTTTACTGCGCCCTTTTTCCTTATGTAAGGTCTATTTTACGCCATATCTGTTGAAAATTCATCTGTTTTGAATGGTTTTTTATGCAGGAAAATCCCTGACTGTTGCCCAGCCAGGGATTCATTAAACATTTACTTTGGCAAAGTGGAACTTACTTTGGCATTTGACCGCTTTTTTCAAAGTCTTATTTTAAGAAAAACCTCATCCTTGTCATCCTGATCAATGCAAAGATAACGTTTGGTAATCTGATAAGAGGAATGATTGTAAATACTCATCAGCATAACTGGCGAAACACCCTGCTTCCATGCATGATAACCGAAAGTTTTCCTAAGTGAGTGACAGCTCACATACTCAGGCATCCCCGCATAAGAAGCTGCTTCCTTGATGATACGGTACGCCTGATATCTGCTTAAAGGTTGGCCAGAATGCATCTGGCTTGCAAAGAGATAATCTGTAGGGACATGTTCTTTATAACCACTGTGTCGTTGCAGAGTATCATGAATTTCTCTATTAATATAGATACAATTTGTTTTTCCGGTTTTCTGTTCTTTTAATGTAAGATGGCTTTTCCACTTCTTTTTTTGATAATCAAAAAAATCTCCATAAGTTAAATGAAGAATGTCTGATATCCGCAAAGCGGAATTTAACCCCATGATAATTAAAAGATAATTTCTGGGGTTCGGCTTTTGGCTCCTGTAATAGTCCTTGAGAGCCTGTAGGTCTTTTTTGTTTTTAATAGGTTGTGTTGTACTCATAATGTCCTCGCTTTCTGCTGCGTGTGCGGCTTTTCCTTCTGATTTTTTGATACAACATTTTAGAGAAAATGTTGCACTTTTGTTTTATTTTGCACTTCTTTTGCAAAAAAGATACTAAATTGACAAAATTATTTCTGTAGTATAATTTTGAAGGGTAAGAATTTTTGAATTAGGAGGATAAGAGGATGCTGGAAGTAGGAACAAGGGCACCGGCATTTGAACTGCCGGATCAGAATGGAAGGATTCATTCCTTAGAGGAATATAGGGGAAAAAAGGTTATTCTTTATTTTTATCCCAAGGATAATACTCCGGGATGTACCAAGCAGGCATGCGGATATTCACAGTTGTATCCCCAGTTTGAGGAAAAGGGAGTAGTTGTGCTGGGAATCAGCAAGGATACAGTTGTATCTCACAAAAAATTCGAGGAAAAGTATGGTCTGGCATTTACTCTTTTGGCTGACCCTGAACGCAAGGTTATTGAAGCGTATGATGTCTGGAAGGAAAAGAAAAATTATGGAAAGGTATCCATGGGCGTTGTACGGACCACTTACCTGATCGATGAGGAAGGAATCATTATAAAAGCAAATGACAAGGTCAAGGCGGCAGAGGATCCGGAAAAGATGTTGGAGGAAATGGGATGAAAATCATCTTATCACCTGCGAAAAAGATGAAGACAGAGACAGATCTTCTGGATTATATAGATCTTCCTGAATATTTAGACCAGGCAGAAGAGATTTTGGCATGGATGAGGTCAAAGTCCTATGGAGAGTTAAAAGAACTTTGGGGATGTAATGATAAACTTGCAGAAATGAATTTTCGCAGATTGGAACTGATGGATTTGAAGAGAGGACTCACGCCGGCGGTAATCGCCTATGAAGGCATTGCATATCAGTATATGGCTCCTACAGTGTTTGAAGATAATCAATTCCGTTACTTGCAGGAACATCTTAGAATTTTGTCCGCTTTTTATGGGGTATTGCGCCCAATGGATGGTGTTACGCCTTATCGACTGGAAATGCAGGCGAAAGCACAGATTGCGGGGAAAAGGGATTTGTATGAGCTTTGGGGAAGCAGATTGTATGAGGCTGTCAGGGATTCGGATGGTATTATTAATCTTGCATCCAAAGAATATGCCAAATGTGTAGAAAAATATCTGGGCAGGGATGACAGATATGTGACCATTACTTTTTGTGAAAAAGTGCGGGGCAGACTTGTGACTAAGGGAACCTATGCAAAGATGGCGAGGGGCGAAATGGTTCGCTTTATGGCAGAAAATGAGATAGAGGATCCGGTACAGCTGCAGAGATTCGACAGACTGGGATATGTGTTCAGAGAGGCACTTTCTTCAGAAAAGGAATATGTATTTGAAAGGCAAGAGGTATGATGAAGCAAGTATACCTTTGGGGATGTGAGGAAAAATGGAACAGGTAGATGAAGTAATCAAAATGTTGGATTCTATGGCAGAAGAGGGGGTTAGCCGTATTAAGGTTGAAACCTCAGAATGTATTGAAGCGGGAACTTCGCAGAAGGCATATCATCATGGGAGATGTGATGTGGGCAGTCCGTTTGCCACAGGAAAATTATTTGATTCAGATGAAAATGATACGGGATGTTAATAATGATGTGGCAGAATGGAGAAGAAATGAAAGATAATAAGCAGGAGCAGTTGATAAAAGTTTTGCAGGAAAATGTAATGGAAAATTCCTATATGAAGTTTCTGGGTATAGAATTTGTAAAACTTGAAGATGGGTACAGTCTTGCAAAAATGAAATATAGAAAGGACCTTACCAATCCTTATGGGATATTGCATGGAGGCTGTCTGTACTCGTTTGCGGATATTGCAGCAGGAACCACAGCCTGCATGTGTGGAAACTATGTGACAACAGTGTCAGGAACATTGAATTTTCTTTTGCCGGCAGTTAAGACAGAATATGTTTTCTGTGAGTCCACCCGACTGCGGCAGGGAAAGCATCTTGCGGTGTTTGATGTGAAAATTAAGGACGATGAAAACCAGATATTAGATAGTGGTGAGTTTACCTTTTTTATAATGGATCAAGAAGTGATATCAGACTAAAATCAGATTAAAAAGTTATGGTGCTTTTTTAATGGATTTGGTATAATAGTTCATATTGTTTAGGAAATTAGTCACAGAAAGAAAAATGAGGCAGAGTATATGCAGTATCTGAGAATTGAAAATCTGAGCCCTGATATGCAGCTTGCAAAAGCAGTTGTAGGAGAAGATGGACGTCTTTTGATGGGTGCCGGATGTAGGATCAGCGAAACGGTTTTAAAGCGTATGACTAATATGGGATTTCAGGGAGCATATATTGAAACGCCCGGATTTGAAGACATTATTATCGATGATGTAATTCCTGATGAACTGCGTGCCAAAGCCTTTGAAGCACTTTACAAAAATGACTATCTTTCCTGTGTTACGATTGCCAAAAAGATTGTTCAGGAAATGAAGTATAAGGAAACGCTAAAGCTGGATCTTCTTGATATTAAGAATAACAAGAATTATGAGTATCGCCATTGTGTTTCCGTAGCAGTTTATGCGGTTGCAATTGGTGTGGGATACGGCTTGACAGACGAACAGCTTGATAATCTTGCAATAGCAGGTCTTTTGCATGACATAGGGAAGTTTGATGTTAAGAAGAGAGTATTGAATGCAAAGCATATTTATAATGATAAGGAAATGGATGAGATGAAGAAACATCCCATGTATTCCTATGAAACATTAAAGGAATATCCTTCTATCTCAAGTGTTACAAGAAATTCTATTTTGTTTCACCATGAGAATCTGGATGGATCGGGGTATTATGGAATTGCCGGAGAAAAATTGGGAACCTTTCCAAGAATTTTAAGGGTAGCAGATACATATGATGCAATTACTGCACAAAGGAAGTATCGTCAGGCATTTTCACCAGCTTATGCGATGGAGTATATTATGAGCAATGTAGGAACTCTGTTTGACAAGGAAGTAGTGGATGTGTTTACCAGAGAATTCCCAATTTACCCAAATGGTTTCACATTAAAACTATCCAATGGTGAGGTAGTAGTGGTGGTAAGCAATGACAGTAATTCCATGCGTCCCAAAGTACGAAGGATGGATGGAGTAGATGTGGATCTTGCCATAGACCCTGAGTATAGAAGTGTGATGATTGAAGCAATGATGTAATGACATTAAGAGCAGACCCAGCCCGCAGTCTGATGTGTTCCTGTCAAGCAGACAGGTCATATGGAAGCAGGTTGGGTCTGTATTTGTACTAAGGTCTTTCTATTTTCAGATGGTTCTTCTGATTTCACCACACGCAATTTTAGTACCGGAGTTTCCGGAGGGCTGAGAAGTAAAATCGTCATGACCGGAATGTATAATTACAGATTTGCCTATGATTTCTTCTATCGTAAAACGCTTGTCATAAAATGAAGACCAGGCATAGCCTTGATTTCCCAGAAGGGGAAGCAGGTCTCCGGCATGATAGGGATGTAATTTGCCGGAGGGATTGTAATGATCTCCGGTTTTTTGAAAGTCGTCGGAACAATTACCAAATTCATGGATATGCATGGCATAAAAGTCGCTGGCCCCCTGTTCTTTGATGTTGGGCAGTCCAAAAATTTCTGCTTCAACCAGGATTCCACCGTAAGAGGTACGGTAAAATTTGACCATACCGCTCAACTGCGGATTGGCAGCATTACCGGTAACCCAGGCGGCAGCATCAGGGCGTTCATAGATTAGATTCTGTAAAAAATTGATTCTGGGGGTAATTTGATCTGTATACATAAAGAAAATCCTATCTTTTTTGCTTTATCATATGCCCATAAATTTTTAAGATGCATAAATTTGGCAAATGTAGTATAGTTATAATGAAAATTTGAGATATTTGCAGTTAAGGAGGACAAAAAATGGCTTTCTGTATTATTACGGATTCTGCTTCCGATATTCCTGAAAATATTATTAAAGAATATGATTTGCATGTGATACCGACCCCTGTTACCATAGAAGGAGTTGATTATTTTGATGGAGAAACTATTTTTCCGGATCAGTTTTATGAGATACAGGCATCAGGAAAAGAAATCAAGACCTATCATATCAATCAATTTATGTTTGAAGAACATTTTCGCCCCTTTGCTGAAAGAAACGATGAAGTACTGTATATGTGTTTTTCCACAGGGATAGCGGGAACCTTCAATGCGGCAACCCTTGCCTATGAAGAGCTTTTGGAAGAATATCCGGATTTTAAGCTGACTATTATCGATACGAAGTGTGCATCTGTTGGATATGGGCTGGCGGTAGAGAGAATACTTCGCATGCAGAAAAATGGAGCGCCCAAGGAGTTAATTATTGAGGCGGCACATTTCTTCTGTGAACATATGGAACATGCAGTTACGGTAATGGAGCTGGATTATCTGTTTAAGGGAGGACGTCTTAGCAGAACTTCTTTTCTGGCGGGGACAGTGTTAGATATCAAACCAATTATTATTGTGGATGAAAATGGTTCCCTGAAAGCGGTGGAAAAGGTAAGAGGCTGGAAGAAGGCACAGAAGAGAATTTTGGACATAGTAGGCGAGAAAGGCGCAAATCTGGAAAAACAGGTAATAGGTGTCTGCTATGGAACAGATAAGGAAGCTTATGATTATATTAAAGAGCAATTGGTGGAAAGATATCATATAAAGGGATTGCTGGAGGGAAGAGTAGGATGTGCCATTGGCGCACATACAGGTCCGGGTATCCTTGGAATTGTATTTTTGAACGAGACAAACGAAAAATATGAGGAATATTTAAACTAAAGGAGCAGATTATGCTTGAGGTAAAAAATCTGATTTTTCATCCCCTTGAAAATGGTGTGGAAAAAAGTATTATTGAGGATGTCAGTTTTATAGTAAATGATGGAGAAATGCTGGTAATCACAGGTCCAAATGGCGGGGGAAAATCTACATTGGCGAAGCTTTTGATGGGAATAGAGAAACCTGACAGTGGCAGCATTCTGATGAATGGCGTGAATATTACGGATTACAGTATTGCACAGAGGGCAAATGCAGGAATTGGATTTGCGTTTCAGCAGCCCCCCAGATTTAAGGGAATGACCGTAAGGAGACTGCTTTCCCTCGCAGCAGGAGAAGAACTGCCGGAAAATAAGTGTTGTGACTATTTGAGCAGTGTTGGACTTTGTGCAAGGGAATATTTAAACCGTGAGGTAGATAATACTTTATCTGGTGGTGAAATGAAACGTCTGGAGATTGCGACGGTTCTTGCGAAACCTCATAAGCTTTGTATTTTTGATGAACCGGAGGCGGGAATTGACCTCTGGAGCTTTTCCATGCTGGTAAAGCAGTTTGAACAGCTCCATGAAAACAAGAAGGAAAGTTTGATCCTTATTTCTCATCAGGAGAGAATTATTCAGATGGCAGACCGTATTATGGTGGTAAAGAACGGACAGATAAAAGCCCTTGGACAAAAGGAGCAGGTATTACCGGAGCTTATGAATGAGGATACAGGATGCAGCTGCATGAATCCTGGACATAAGGCATAGACAGCTAAGCAGAGAAAGGAAGAGAAACGTGGCAGATATAGATCAGATAACTCAATCTGTTTTAAATCAGATAGATGAAAAGGGATTTAAGCAGGAAGGGGCTTATAATTTAAGATACAATGGTTATTCCCTGTGTCATGGAAATACGGAGCATATTACCATCAAGAAAAAAGAAGATAAGCAGGGAATAGATGTATACATCAGCGGCGAAACACGGGGAGAACAGGTGCATATTCCTGTAGTGGTTGCTGTTTCAGGAATGACAGATGAGGTTTATAATGATTTCTATATTGAGGATGGTGCACAGGTAACGATTGTTGCCGGCTGTGGTATTCACAATAGCGGATGTAACGATAGCCGTCATGATGGAATCCATACTTTTCATGTGGGAAAGAATGCAAATGTTCGCTATGAGGAAAAGCATTATGGTGAAGGTGAGGGAACCGGAGCCAGAATCTTGAATCCTGTGACAAAAATTATTATGGATGCACATTCTGTTTTTACGTTGGACACAGCGCAAATCAAGGGCGTTGACTCGACCAAACGTGAAACAGAGGTAATTATGGGAGAAGATACCAGACTTTTTGTTATTGAAAAGCTGATGACTCATGACAAGCAGAATGCGGTCTCCAACATGGATATTTATTTGAATGGTGCCGGAAGCTCGGCGCAGATCACATCCCGTTCTGTTGCGAGAGGAGAATCTGTACAGACCTTCCATCCAAGAGCAATCGGAAATACTCCCTGTCATGCACATATCCAGTGTGATTCCATCATTATGGATCAGGCGCAGGTGTGCTCTATCCCTGAGATTGATGCCAAGCATGTGGATGCTGCAATTATTCACGAGGCCGCTATTGGCAGAATCAATAATGAGCAGTTGATAAAACTGAACACTTTTGGACTCAGTGATGAAGCGGCAGAAGCTGTCATTATAGAAAATTTCCTGAATTAATGAACAGTTGGGAGACAGGTTATGAAAGGATTACTTATTTACTTAAAGGATTATAAAAAGGAAAGTGTTTTGGGGCCTCTGTTTAAATTACTGGAGGCTTCTTTTGAACTTATTGTTCCGCTGGTAGTGGCATCCATGATTGATGTGGGAATTGAGAATGGAGATAAGGGCTATGTAATCAGGATGTGCCTTATTATGGCAGCTCTGGGGGTTACGGGGCTGATCAGTTCTATCACGGCACAGTTTTTTGCGGCAAAGGCAGCGGTTGGATTCGCTACCAAGCTGCGTCATGCGCTGTTTGCACATATTCAGAGCCTGTCTTTCTCCAATATGGATCAGCAGGGAACTTCCACACTGATTACCAGAATGACAAGTGACATTAATCAGCTTCAGAATGGGGTAAACATGGTGCTGCGGCTTTTTCTGCGTTCTCCCTTTATTGTATTTGGAGCGATGATTATGGCTTTCACAGTGGATATTAAGGCGGCTCTGATTTTCGTAGTAGTCATTCCACTGCTGTCCATTGTGGTATTTGGTATCCTGCTCCTCAGCATTCCACTGTTTGGAAAGGTGCAGAGCCATTTGGATCAGGTGCTGGGCACTACCAGAGAGAACCTGACCGGTGTTCGTGTTATCCGCGCATTTGGCAAGGAGCAGGAAGAAATTGATAAATTTGACGGGCAGACAGACGCCTTAAAGCAGATGCAGATGGTAGCAGCCAGGATTTCCGCCTTAATGAATCCTCTTACCTATATTATTATCAACGGCGGATTGATTGTTCTTATCTATACCGGCGCTGTGAGAGTGGAAATGGGTGTTCTTACCCAGGGGCAGGTGGTTGCACTGGTAAACTATATGTCTCAGATTTTGGTGGAACTGGTCAAGCTGGCGAACCTGATTATTACAGTAACCAAGGCGGTTGCCTGTGGGAACAGGGTAGCGGATGTATTCAAAATTCCGGGAGGCATGAAGGAAGCGGGAAAACCTGCTTTGGGACAGCCATCTTCCACGGAGAAAGAAAAAGGAACTGTTGTCTTCGAGGGAGTTTCCATGCGGTATCATGAGGGTGGAGAGGAAGCCTTGACAGACATTACCTTCCGTGCAGCCAGAGGAGAAACCATCGGTGTGATTGGAGGCACCGGTTCCGGTAAGACTTCTCTGGTACATTTGATACCACGCTTTTATGATGTGGAAAAGGGAAGTGTAAAGGTGGATGGCGTGGATGTAAGGGATTATGATCTTTCAAGTCTTCGTGATAAAATTGGCATTGTTATGCAAAAGGCAGTGCTGTTTAAGGGTACAATTAGAGATAATCTGCTTTGGGGGAATGAAAACGCTGGCGATGATGAACTTTGGCAGGCACTTAAGACTGCTCAGGCAGAGGAGTTTGTAGTAAGCAAGGAAGGAAAACTGGATGCTCCTATAGAGCAGGAGGGAAGGAACCTGTCCGGCGGTCAGAAGCAGAGGCTGTCGATTGCAAGAGCGCTGGTTAAGAAACCGGAAATTCTAATTTTGGATGATAGTGCTTCCGCACTTGATTATGCAACAGATGCCAAACTTCGTAAGGCAATCAGAGAAATGCCTGGAGATACAACAGTGTTTATTGTATCCCAGAGAGCTTCCTCATTGATGCATGCAGATCGTATTATCGTACTTGATGATGGATGCATTGCGGGAATAGGGACACATGAGCAGCTTCTTGAAGGTTGTGAAATCTATCAGGAAATTTACTATTCACAGTTTGAAAAGAGGGAGCAGGCATGAAAAAGGAAAGCAGCAGCAAACAAAAAGAAACTCTGATTAAGGTACTTAAATACATTAAACCCTACAGGCTTTTGATGATTTTGACAATTTTAATGGCAGTTGGCAGTGTGGCGCTGACCCTCTATCTTCCTATTCTTACAGGATATGCAGTTGATATGCTGGAAGAGGTCGGTAATCCGGGATTTTGGTCGGGATTATATCGTGTTTTGGGGAAAATGGTAATAGTAGTGTTGATTACGGCGCTGGCACAGTGGATTATGAGCATCTGCAACAACAGGATTGTGTATAACATCATTCAGGACATTCGAAAAAAGGCATTCCGCAAGCTGGAAATTCTCCCTCTGAAGTATATGGATGCCCACGCACATGGAGATATTGTGAGTCGTGTGGTGGCGGATGTAGATCAGTTCGCGGATGGTCTTCTGATTGGATTTACCCAGCTGTTTACGGGTGTCATTACCATTCTTGGAACCCTGGGCTTCATGATTTCGGTAAATGTGGGCATCACGGCAGTGGTAGTGCTGATTACCCCGGTTTCCCTGTTTGTAGCCGGCTTTATTGCGAAAAAGACCTTCAGTATGTTTAAATTGCAATCAGAAACAAGAGGAGAGCAGACTACGCTGATCAATGAAATGGTCGGTAATCAGAAGGTGGTTCAGGCTTTTAACAGAGAGGATGAAACTCTGGAAAAATTCGATGAGATTAATGCCAGATTGGAAAAATATTCTCTCAGAGCGATTTTCTTTTCCTCTTTGACAAATCCAAGTACAAGGTTTGTCAACAGTCTGGTTTACACAGGGGTAGGTCTTACAGGTGCACTGGCAGTCATAAAAGGAGGACTTTCGGTAGGGCAGCTGACCTGTTTTCTTTCCTATGCGAATCAGTACACCAAGCCCTTTAACGAAATCTCAGGAGTTATCACGGAGCTTCAAAATGCGTTGGCATGTGCAGGGAGGATTTTTGAGTTGATTGAAGAAGAGCCTCAGATACCGGATCAGAAGGATGCGGTGGTCTTAAAGGATGTTGAAGGTAAGGTGGATTTTGACCATGTAGCATTTTCTTATACAAAGGATCGGAAATTGATTGAGGATCTGAGTCTTCATGTAAAACCGGGGCAGAGAATTGCTATTGTAGGACCTACCGGATGCGGTAAGACCACAATCATTAACCTGCTGATGCGCTTTTATGATGTGGACCAGGGCAGTATTCTGGTGGAAGATACTGATATCAGAAATATTACGAGAAAATCTCTTCGCACCTCTTATGGGATGGTATTACAGGATACCTGGCTGAAAAAGGGAACCATAAGGGATAATATCATTGTAGGAAAGCCGGATGCTACGGAGGAGGAGGTTGTGGAAGCAGCAAAGAAATCCCATGCTCACAGCTTTATCAGGCGACTTCCTGATGGGTATGATACTGTGATTGGAGAAGATGGGGGAAGTCTTTCACAGGGGCAGAAGCAGCTCTTATGTATTACAAGAGTCATGCTCAGTCTGCCGCCCATGTTAATTCTGGATGAAGCAACCTCTTCGATTGATACAAGAACAGAGATCAGGATTCAGAAAGCGTTTGCTTCGATGATGGAGGGCAGAACCAGCTTTATTGTAGCGCACAGGCTTTCCACTATACAAAATGCAGATGTGATACTGGTCATGAAAGATGGTCATATTATTGAACAGGGAAATCATGAAGAGCTGCTAAAGAAGAAAGGTTTTTATGCGGAGCTGTATAACAGTCAATTTGCTTTGGCATGAAAATAGCAGAAATTTATGAGTAAAAACAGTTGCGTCTGAAAATAATATATGATAACATACATCATGTTGGGTCAAAAAGAGGCAGTTTCCTAAAGGCGCAACGCATGGGCCACTAGCTCAGGTGGTAGAGCACTTGACTTTTAATCAAGTTGTCCGGGGTTCGAGTCCCCGGTGGCTCATTAGATTTTGAAATTTTGAAGTACCTAAAGCAGGGTACTTCTTTTTTGTTATAATGGAAAATGTTGTAAATGACCGCATTTCTGCTGAATTTTATTGCTTTTTCAGATACTTTATAGTATTTTGATTAGGGGAATTTTTATTTGCGAGGAAAAGGATTATGAAAAAGTTTATTGCATTTATTTTGCTTTGTGGGATGTCATTGTGTCTGATCACAGGATGTGCATCAGTGGCTGAAAGTGGTCAGATTGTGGAAATCAGTGATGAGGATAAGTCCGCATATGGCGCACAGGTTGCAGAAACAGCAGCGCCGACAGAGGAAGGTTATTATGTGGTAGAAGGCAGTCTTTTGGAGATTTCCAAGGACGAGCTGCTTTTGGAGACAAAAGACGGTCAGCAGCTGTATTTCAAGCTGGCACCGGAAACAATTATCTATGCCGGAGAGAATAAAGAAATTTCCATAGGGCAGAATATTAAGGTAGTATTTGACGGCAATCTGACAGAAACAGAAATGGAAGATGTATCCGTGATTGCAGTGGCATTGATGGAAGAAGATATGTAAATTTTATGTTAAATTTTATTTAATTTAAAATGATTTTACACACCTGTTTCGTTATATATGATAAAATATATAGTTGTGGGTAAACTTAACCGGTATTTTCGGAAGAGCCTGCAACACACAGGGGGAAAGAGCATGAGAGATCAAGCTGAAAGATGCAGAAAGCAAATTGAAAAATTGCAAAGGCGCTATGAGAAAAAGAGGGAATTTTATTTGATGCTTCGCAAATATGCAGCAGATATTCTTGATTCTGAAAATTTTCGCAGTACCAGAAACTATATTCAGCATGGAACAATGCCTGTTCACTCACACTGCATTGATGTTGCAAGAAAGAGTATTGCCATCAGCAGACTGCTTGGAATTAGATGCAGCGAAAGAGAGTTGATCAGAGGGGCTTTGCTTCATGATTACTTTTTGTATGACTGGCATGATAAAAACAGGGAGAATTATCAGTCCCTTCATGGATTTTATCACCCGGGGATTGCACTTAGAAACGCAAACAAGGAGTATCAGCTTACTCAGAGAGAACAGGACATTATCAAAAAGCATATGTGGCCGCTCACAATCGTACCGCCTCTTTGCAGGGAGGCATGGATTGTGACTACTGCCGATAAGTATTGTTCTATTTTGGAAACCCTGAAATTGAGAAGGGGTGCGGGAAAAACGAGGCTGAAAATGACAGCATGAGAAGAGGACTGTTTGAAAGCCTGAAAGATTATAGTGACAGTGACTTTTATCCCTTTCATATGCCGGGACATAAGAGGAATCCTGACAGCGGGCCGCTTTCAGATTTTTATCAAATGGATATCACAGAAATAGATGGATTTGATAATCTTCATCAGCCGGAGACAATCATTAAGGAGGCTCAGGAGCATGCGGCGAGGCTATATGGTGCTCAGGAAACTTACTTTCTTGTCAATGGAAGCACAGCCGGAATTTTAAGTGCGGTATCTGCAGTTGCCGGACGGGGAGACAGGCTGATTATTGCCAGAAATTGTCATAAAGCCGTATATCATGCGGCTTTTTTAAATCATCTCAGACTGCATTATGTTTATCCTGAAATTCTTGCAGATTATGGAATTGCAGGACAGGTTAAGGCAGAAACTCTGGATGCAAAGATACGGGAAATTCTATCAGAGGATGAAGGGCAAAGCCCAAATGACACAGAAGCGATTGCAGGGATTGTGATTACATCGCCAACTTATGATGGTGTTTGCTCTGACATAGAAGCACTTGCGAAGGTAGCACATGGTTATGGGATACCTTTGATTGTGGATCAGGCGCACGGAGCACATTTTGGAATGCATCCGGCATATCCTGAAAATGCGGTCAGGCAGGGTGCTGATTTGGTGATTCACAGTGTACACAAGACCCTTCCTGCGCCTACCCAGACTGCCCTAATCCATCGAAACGGAAATTTGACTGATGGTGAATATTTGAGAAAATATTTGCGGATTTATCAGTCCAGCAGTCCATCCTACCTATTGATGGCAGGGATTGATGAAGGGGTACGGCTGGCAGAGGAAGAGGGCTTTAAAAGACTGGGGAATCTTCTTGAATGGAGAGATGAATTTCTGAAGAAAATAAAAGGATGCCGTCATTTTCAAGTGTGTCCATATACGGAGCCGGGGAAACTGGTGATATTTGTGAGAGATGCTGTGATTACGGGACGGCTGCTCTATGATCTTCTTCGGGAGAAATATCATCTTCAAATGGAGATGGCGTCCGGAAATTATGTGGTGGCAATTCTTACAATGATGGAACGGAAGGAAGGACTGGAACGGCTTGGGGATGCACTGATTGACATTGACAAGGCACTTTTCTTAAAGGCAGATCAGTCAGAGATAAAAGGGCAAAAAATGCCGGAATATTTCTCGCTTAAGCCTGAGAAAAAAACAGAGCTGTGGAATGCATATCTGTCGCCTTATCAAGAAATAGAGTTGGAGGAAGCACAGGGAGAGACTGCTGCTGAGTTTATAAACCTCTATCCACCTGGAATTCCGATTTTAGTACCGGGAGAAGCAGTAAGCAGTGAGGCGATTCACATAATCAGAGAATATCTGCATAGTGGATATGAAGTTCAGGGAATTTGTGAAAACAAGATAAAAGTATTGAAATGATAGAGCAATCAAGGAGGAATTT
>JAQXYZ010000075.1 GCA_029226935.1 Bacillota bacterium
GACTGCTCCTGCAGATTATCTGCCAGTTGTTTTCCATCCTCCACCACATTTTTCAGTTTCTCGGTAGTTCCTTTTGCATTTATTACCAATTCATTTGTATTTTCAATACGAGTCTGAATATCAGAAGTCATGTCAGCCTGACGGCTCACTGCATCTGCTGTGCTCTCAGAACTTGCCGCAATGTTATTCATTGCATCATCAGCAGAATTCATAGCCTCATTAATTTCATCAAATCCTGTCAATACTTCATGAAACTCATCTGCAATTTTCTCAACGGTTTCTGATACTATACTTGCCACTTCCCGTCTGTGTGCAGCTTCTTTTACGATAATTTCACGATCCTGTTCACTAAACTCAAACAGGATTTTAATTGCCATATAGGATCCATAAATACATATAAAAAATCCCATCATAACTAAAGAGCCCTGCTGAAATGCAGCTACATCCCCTTTACTCCAGACCATGAAACATTTTATGCCATCAATAATATATACAGCAATGCATCCCATAGTAATCAAAACAGAATTCATATAAAGCATAAATCCAAGCAAAGCAGGAAATGCCATAATCATTGATGTTATACCATTGTTCAGGACCAATAACAGATAAGCAGTCAAGAAGGTAACTGCCATAAACAACATTGCAGATCTCTTATTACCTTTTGCTTTAATCATAACCCCACCGGCAATCGCAAAAATCAGATAGATTGCAATCCGAAAATAACCATGCACTCTTCCGTCGGCATTCATCAATTCAACTATAATATAGAGCAAATAACATATATCTAAAATGATATACATTGTTTTATTTGCCATTTTGTACTGCTCAGGTGTAAGTTTTTTCTTTTTTACGTATTTTTTCAAATTCATAGTATGTTTCCTCCCCTATGTTAAAAAATGGAATACCGAAGTGTGGTACTTATGTACCATTTTCATTATACAAAACTATTATTGGGAAATCAACAAGGCAGTTTATTTAACTTAAAATTCCCTTTCTCTTTGGATTATGTTTACAGACACGCTTCTTTGATTAACGAAGCATTAAATGAGAATGTCCATGAAAGACATGGGCAAGGTAATGAAAGAATATGGAAAAATTGATATCAGCGAGCTTGCCATGCGCTTTCAGCACCCATTAATCCGACGTTCCATCACGGATTATATGCCCTCCGGCTATCAGGCATATGCCTTTCTTGTCTCTTATGCCACAGTCACAAGCGGGAACGGCGATATCCCCAAAGGCGGCTCTCTTGCAATGGCAATGCGAATCGCTGACAAATACCGGGAGCTTGGAGGCATCTTACATACCAACTCAGATGTTTGGCGCATTATTTTGAATGAGAAAAAGGCATCTGGAATTCTATTAAGGGATGGAACTGAAATCACAGCCGACTATATCATCTGCGCCTGCGACACCGACTATACCTTCCGTTCACTTTTACCGGACGGCTACATGCCAAAGCAGCTGAAAAAACAGTATGAACAGCGCAAAAAATATCCTGTAAACAGCGGCTTTCAAATTGCATACGCAGTGGATGGTCAGTTTCCTGCTCTTACCGGAACCAGAATTTTTTCCTGTGAAGAATTTGAAGTTGACAATCACAAGGTAAACCATATGAGCATCCAGTCCTATGATTATGAACCGGATTTTACACCGGACGGAAAAATCCATATATTGGATGTGTGGACACCAATGACCTATACCCGCTACTGCAATTCCTATCAAGGGGCTTACATGAGCTTTGTAAACACCAAACATGCCAAAAGTATTACAACCCCCGGCATTATAAAAGGACTTGATAATGTCATGCTCGCAAGTCAATGGCTGATGGGACCGGGCGGGCTTCCTACCGCAGCAGCAATGGGCAAATTCGCCGCATGGCGCATAATACAAAAGGAAGGGAAATAATCCCTTCCTCCAAGTCTGGCATTCTGTTCCTGCCCGGTTTATTGTATGATCAAATTCGTATATCCCATCAGGCTTTCATCCACCGCTCTTGCAGCTTCTCTGCCTTCGCGGATCGCCCAGACTACCAGAGACTGCCCTCTGTGCATATCTCCTGCAGTAAACACATTTTTCACGCTGGTTTCGTATTTGCCGGGTGCAGTGCTAACGTTGGTGCGTTGGTTTGTTTCCACCTTAAAGGCATCCGTCACATACTTCTGACTACCTAAGAATCCTGCTGCAATGAGCACAATCTCTGCCGGAAGTGTCTGTTCGGAACCGGGGATTTCCTTCATGTTCATCCGCCCTGTCTCAGGATCTTTTTCCCATGAAAGCTTCACAATTTTAACCGCCTTTAAGTTGCCGTTCTTATCCTTCACAAATTCCTTTACGGTAGATTCATAAATTCGCGGATCATGACCAAATACTGCGATTGCCTCCTCCTGACCATAATCTGTCTTACAGATTTTGGGCCATTCCGGCCAGGGATTATTTTCGGCTCTTTTATCCGGTGCCTTGGGCATCATCTCAATTTGGGTTACCGATTTACAGCCATGGCGGATACTGGTCCCCACACAGTCATTTCCTGTATCTCCTCCGCCGATGATCACTACATTTTTATCCTTGGTATTTACAAATTTTCCATCTTCAAAATTGGAATCAAGCAGACTCTTGGTATTGGCTTTCAGAAAATCCACTGCAAAATAGATTCCTTTTGCATCTCTTCCGGGTACATTAATATCACGGGGATTCGATGCACCACAGGCAAGCACGATCCGGTCAAACTCCTTTAGAAGTTTCTCCGCTTTCACATCCTTTCCGATGTCTGTGCCTGTCACAAAGGTAACTCCCTCTGCTTCCATTACCTTAATCTTCCGATCTACGATGTGCTTCTCAAGCTTCATGTTGGGAATGCCGTACATCAAAAGTCCTCCAATTCTGTCAGACCTTTCGAATACTGTAACACTGTGTCCCCTCTTGTTCAGCTGATCTGCTACTGCAAGACCGGAGGGACCGCTTCCTACAACTGCCACCTTTTTTCCGGTTCTTACCTTGGGCGGCTGTGGGTCTGCATAGCCTTCCGCATAAGCGTTTTCAATAATAGCATATTCATTCTCTTTGGTGGATACCGGATCTCCAATCAGTCCACAGGTACATGCCGCCTCACATAGTGCAGGACATACTCTGGATGTAAATTCCGGAAAGCTGTTGGTCTTTTTCAGGCGATTATATGCCTGTTTCCAGTTCCCCGTATATACCAGATCATTCCACTCCGGCACAAGATTGTGCAGAGGGCATCCACTGGTCATACCACAGAGGGTCATACCTGACTGGCAGAAAGGAACTCCACATTCCATACATCGGGCTCCCTGAAGCTGCTGCCTCTCTTTGGGAAGGTGCTCATGAAATTCGTTAAAATTCTTAATCCTCTCCTTCGGCTTTACGTCCTTTGATACTTCTCTTTTATATTCCATAAATCCTGTTGGTTTTCCCATTTCTTCACACCTCCCTGTTATTTCGTCCCTTTGATTGCGTAAAACGCCTCAATCTGAGCCTGTTCTGCACTTAAGCCCTTTTCTTCCATCTGTACAATGGTGGCAAGCATCTTCTCATAATCATGAGGGATGATTTTCTTAAATTTAGGCAGATACTCTTTGAAGTTATCCAGAATCATCTTTCCTTTTTCGGAATTGGTCAATGCCACATGCTCCTTGATCATTTCCTTTAATTCAATCACATCATACTTGGAAGTCACTTCATAGGAAGAAACCATTTCTTTATTCAGTCTAATGTAGAGATCATTATCCTCATCCAGCACATAAGCAATACCGCCGCTCATGCCGGCTGCAAAGTTCTTACCGGTTCTGCCAAGGACTACCACACGTCCTCCGGTCATATATTCGCATCCATGGTCACCTACTCCTTCCACCACTGCGATGGCTCCTGAGTTACGAACACAGAAACGCTCACCTGCTACCCCGTTGATAAATGCCTTGCCGCTGGTTGCACCATACAAAGCCACGTTACCAATGATAATATTGTCTTCTGCCTTAAAACGGCTTCCCCTTGGAGGATAAACAATCAGCTTACCACCGGAAAGTCCTTTTCCGAAGTAGTCGTTACTGTCACCAATCAGCTCCAGTGTCAGTCCTTTAGGAATGAATGCACCAAAGCTCTGTCCACCGGCTCCCTTACAGAGCACCCGGTAGGTATCCTCCTCAAGATTATCTCCCAGACGCTTGGTAATCTCAGAGCCTAAGATTGTGCCAAATGCCCTGTCCGTATTCTTCACATCTACTTCTATGCTGCGCCTGCTGCCTTCATTCATGGACTTATTTAACTGTTTCAAAAGTACCTTTTCATCTACGGTATTTTCCAGCTTAAAATCATAAACCTGTTTAGGGTCAAAGGTTACCTTTTCCTTTCCTCCGGCATAAGGGTTCTCAAGAATCTGCCCTAAATCAATCTGCTTCTGGCTGTCAGTTAAATTTTCCTTCATTTTAAGCAGTTCTGTATGTCCAACCAGTTCATCCACTGTGCGTACACCAAGCTTTGCCATGTATTCACGAAGTTCCTGTGCAATAAAGCGCATGAAATTCATAACATATTCCGGTTTGCCCCGGAAATTCTTGCGAAGCTCCGGATTCTGGGTAGCTACACCCACAGGGCAGGTATCCAGATTGCAGACACGCATCATAACACAGCCCATAGTTACAAGGGGAGCAGTTGCAAATCCAAATTCCTCCGCACCAAGAAGTGCTGCGATGGCAACATCACGTCCGCTCATCAGCTTGCCGTCTGTCTCAATTCTTACTTTATTTCTAAGTCCGTTCATAATCAGAGTCTGATGAGTCTCTGCAAGTCCAAGTTCCCACGGAAGTCCTGCGTTATGAATGGAGTTTCTTGGTGCTGCGCCTGTACCGCCGTCATAACCGGATACCAGAATAACCTGCGCACCTGCCTTGGCAACACCGGCAGCAACCGTACCTACTCCAGCCTCAGAAACCAGCTTGACGCTGATTCTTGCATCCTTATTTGCATTCTTCAAATCATAAATTAACTCTGCAAGGTCCTCTATCGAGTATATATCATGATGAGGCGGGGGAGAAATCAATCCAACGCCCGGCGTTGAATGTCTGGTCTTGGCAATCCATGGATAAACCTTACCCCCAGGCAGATGACCGCCCTCACCGGGCTTTGCTCCCTGTGCCATCTTAATCTGAATTTCATTTGCACTTACCAGATATCTGCTGGTAACGCCAAACCGTCCTGATGCCACCTGCTTGATTGCAGAGCATCTGTTCACACCGTCAGGACCGACGGTAAGCCTGTCTAAGTCCTCTCCGCCTTCTCCGGAATTGGAACGCCCGTGCAGTCTGTTCATGGCGATTGCCATTGTCTCATGAGCTTCCTTGGAGATAGAGCCATAGGACATTGCGCCCGTCTTAAATCTGGTCACAATGGAATCCACGCTTTCAACCTCTTCAATTGGTACGCCTTTTTCAGGATAATTGAAATCCATCAAACCTCTCAGGTTCTTTACGGACTCCTCATCATTGACCAATGCAGTATACTGCTTAAACATCTCATAGTCCCCACGCTTGGTTGACTCCTGAAGCAAATGGATCGTTGCAGGATTATAAAGATGCTCATCTGCGCCGCTTCTCATCTTGTGATGTCCTAAGCTGTCTAAGGTCAAATCATTTGCAAGACCTAACGGGTCAAATGCCTGTGAGTGCAGCGCATCCACCTGTTTTTCGATATCCTTGATTGTAATACCTCCCACACGGCATACGGTATGAGGGAAATATTTATTAATCACTTCTTTATCGATACCGATTGCTTCAAAAATCTGGGAGCCTTCATAAGACTGAATGGTGCTGATACCCATCTTGGATGCAATCTTTACAATTCCATGAAGAATTGCATTGTTGTAATCCTCCACAGCTGCATAATAATCTTTATCCAGCATGTGATTGTCAATCAGCTCTTTAATCGACTCCTGTGCCAGATAGGGGTTGATTGCACAGGCACCATAACCGAGCAGGGTTGCGAAGTGATGCACTTCTCTGGGTTCGCCTGACTCAAGGATTAATGCCACGCTGGTCTTTTTCTTGGTTACGACCAGATGCTGATTCAACGCAGAAACTGCAAGCAGAGAAGGAATTGCCACGTGGTTCTCATCCACCCCTCTATCGGAGAGGATCATAATGTTCACGCCATCTCTGTAGGCACGATCCACTTCCACAAACAGGCGGTCAATGGCGCGTTCCAGACTGGTGTTTTTATAATAGGTAATGGGAATCACCTCTACCTTGAACCCATCCTTATTCATGCTCTTAATCTTCATCAAATCCGTGTTGGTGAGAATGGGATTGTTTACCCTGAGCACGTTACAATTCTTGGGAATTTCCTCCAGAATATTACCGTCTGTTCCCACATAGACTGTTGTGGAGGTCACCACTTCCTCTCTAATTGCATCAATAGGAGGATTCGTCACCTGTGCAAACAGCTGTTTGAAATAATGGAACAGTGGATGATGGGTCTTACTGAGCACAGGAAGCGGTGTATCGACTCCCATTGCCGCAATCGCTTCGCCACCATTCTTTGCCATAGGAAGAATACTGGTCTTAAGTTCCTCATAAGAATAGCCGAACGCCTTCTGCATCCTCTGTCTTTCCTCATAAGTAAACTCAGGCACTCTCTCATTGGGGATCTTTAAGTCATGAAGCTGAACCAGATTGCTGTCAAGCCATTCCCCATAAGGCTGTCTGGAAGCATAGGTTTCCTTCAGTTCATCATCATCAATTACTCTACCCTTTACCGTATCTACCAGCAGCATCTTGCCGGGACGTAGTCTTTCTTTTACCACAATCTTAGTAGGATCAATGTCAAGCACACCCACTTCAGAGGAAAGAATCAGCTGATCATCATCGGTAATCATATAACGGGAAGGACGCAGTCCGTTTCTGTCAAGCACTGCTCCCATAATATCTCCGTCACAGAAGAGAATGGATGCCGGTCCATCCCAAGGCTCCATCATGGTTGCATAATACTGATAAAAATCTCTCTTCTTCTGAGACATGGTCTTGTTGTTTGCCCATGGTTCAGGAATCGTGATCATCACCGCGAGAGGCAGATCCATACCACTCATTACCAGAAATTCAAGGGTATTATCCAGCATTGCTGAGTCTGAGCCGGATGCATTGACTACAGGCAGCACCTTGTGCAGAAGTCCGTGCAAATGCTCTGATTCCATGTTCTCTTCTCGTGCCAGCATCTTGTCTGCATTACCTCTGATGGTGTTGATCTCGCCGTTATGTACCATAAAACGGTTCGGATGTGCACGCTCCCAGCTGGGGTTTGTATTGGTAGAGAAACGGGAATGTACCATGGCGATGGCAGACTCAAAATCCTTATCCTGTAGATCTGCGAAGAAAGTACGCAGCTGCCCTACCAGAAACATTCCTTTATATACAATGGTTCTGCTTGACAAGGACACCACATAGGTATTATCCGAAGACTGCTCAAACACGCGTCTTGCCACATACAAAAGACGGTCAAAGGGAAGTCCTTTTTCCACTGCTGCCGGCTTTTTGATAAATGCCTGCATAATATGAGGCATGCATTCCACTGCTTTATGTCCAAGCACGGAAGGATCAGTAGGAACCTCTCTCCATCCTAAGAATTCCAGTCCTTCTTTTTCCACAATGATTTCAAACATTTTCTTGGCCTGGTTTTTCTGTAGTTCGTCCTGAGGGAAGAAGAACATCCCTACACCGTACTCTCTTTCTTCTCCAATGGAAATTCCTAATGATTTTGTTACCTTTTTAAAGAATTTATGGGGAATCTGCGTCAAAATTCCCACACCGTCACCGGTTTTTCCCTCTGCATCCTTACCGGCTCTGTGCTCCAGATTTTCAACAATCTTAAGTGCATTTTCCACCGTCTCACGACTCTTTATGCCCTTAATGTTGACACAGGCGCCAATACCACAATTATCGTGTTCAAACTCCGGACGATAAAGAGGTGCATCCGGCTGAGTCTTTTTTACATCAAACATGGCTTATCTCCTTCCTGCTAAGTAAAAGCATTAAAAAAAGTCACAATGAGAGCGTTATGCGCTCCATTGCGACTTGCAAGTTTACTATACACCTATTTTACCTAATTGTAAACAAAGACTTTTTCTGTAATTGTCAGATAATTTGTCAATTTTTATTTCTCATATGTTTTTTTCTGAAAATTTATTCTTTCTTATATAAATAAAGCATATAATTGAACCAATTAAAGAGCCGGCAACCAGTAAAGCCGACTTCCAAACATTCAATTCTTGAAATCCCTTATAATAGGTAATTGCAAAAATCCCTATGTTTGCCACACTGTGAAACAGCACAGGGGCAGCAAAACTGTCATACTTTTCATAAATATATGCAATCAAAAGTCCTAAAAGGGTTCCATAAACAGCCTGGACAATGTTTCCGTGATAGCACCCGAATAAAAGTGCTGACGCAGCCAATGCAATAGAATAGTTAAAGCATCGTTTCATTCTGTTATAAATCAGCCCTCTGAACACCGCTTCCTCTGCAAAGGGTGTCAAAATCCCATACAGAATAATCCCTGTCAGGAAATCTACCCCAAATTGTGCCTTAGCGGTACTGGTAAAAGACTGTGAAACAGCCGTAAATTTCAGTAAATGAAACAGCACATTCAAACCCAGTGATGAAAGAAATGCAAAAGTGCCAAGAATCATATACTCTGTCACGGTTCTTTCAACCGGCTTATCATGATTTTCCGTTCTTTCCGGTTTACCAATTTCTTTTTTAACAATGCTCCAGATTACTGCAACTCCAATTAAAACGGCAGTACCGTTCACCATTCCCCTGACTGTGTATGCGTGATTTACAAAAAAGGCATTCAACTCTTCACTGCTCATCAGCATCAACTGATTTAAGGCTGCCCACAGTAAAATTTCCACTATATCATGAACTACAAAATAAATTAAAAGCGGGAGTATCATATAAGCAGTTTTTTTTAGAGATCCCCATTCAGAAATTTCCTGTCTGCTCCACCTTATTTTCAGCATCTTCCAAAAATTCATAAAATATCCTCTATCCCTTACTCCTTTAACAGATATTCCTGTAAATCTGCAACTGTATCTGCAATGTATTCGGCACCTTCTTCTTCAAGTTCTCCCGGCCGTGCAAAACCAAACCGAACCCCTACTCCGGTAATTCCATGAGCCTTCGCCCCCTGAATGTCAAACTTTCGGTCACCCACCATGGCACAGC
Source organism: Bacillota bacterium (assembly GCA_029226935.1). Taxonomy (GTDB): domain Bacteria; phylum Bacillota; class Clostridia; order Lachnospirales; family Lachnospiraceae; genus Suilimivivens. The sequence goes on from JAQXYZ010000075.1 coordinate 9,234, forward strand.
AGCCATGTCTCTTTTCCGCAGGCATGGCTAAAACGCCCATTCTGTTTAAGGCTTCTTCCACTACCTCTTCCTTTGATCCCCGCTTACCGTCCAGTTCACTTCCAACAATTACCTGAAAATACTGTTCAATCTCAAAATGCTGTAAAATCTGCTTCACAAAAACCGTTGGTTTACTGGATGCTACCGCCAACTGCATTCTTGCTTCCTGCAATTTCTCAAGCATTTGTACAATTCCCGGAAAAATCTGATTTTCCAACACACCGATAGGCGCAAACCGTTCCCTGTACACTGTAATTGCTTTTGCCGCCTGTTCATCGGTCAAGCCATAAAATTCCATGAAGCTGTCCTTTAAGGGAGGACCGATAAAAGGTTCCAGCTTTTTCAGGTCAGGTTCCTCTATTCCAAATGCACGAAGTGCATGTTGCACTGATTTCGTAATTCCTTCCCTTGGGTCAGTCAACGTACCATCCAAATCAAATAAACAATATTGAAACATCTCTTCCTGAACCTTTCTCCTGTTTCGCTTCCTTTTTCTTGATGCCCTTTTTCTTTGCACTTGCCGCTGCCTAAACAAAACTACTTCAAATTTAACTTGGCAAACAAATCGCCAAGGCTTGTACCCAAGCTCTCTCCTGAACTGTACTGAGCAGTATCTGTATTTTCAATTTCTTCTGCTTCCTGTTCTTCTGCGGCAGCTTTAATACTCAATGAAATTTTACCGTCATTGGTATTTAAAACCTTCACTTTCACTTTATCGCCAACCTTAAGCACTTCCGAAGGCTTCTTAATTCTCTTCTGACAGATCTGTGAAATGTGCACCAATCCGCTTAACCCATCCTTTAGATCCACAAAGGCTCCATAGGGCTGCAGGCTTTCCACAGTTCCCTCCAGCACAGTTCCGGGAACAATCATTGCCACCTTATGGTCATGTTCTTCCTTCTCCTGCTCCTTTAGAACTTCCTTTGCAGAAAGGATTAGCTTTTCCTTATCCCGATCCACTGTTATGACTCTTACGGTCAACTTCTTCCCCTGATAAGGCTCCAGTTCTTCCACATAGGAAAGTGCCAGCTGGGAAGCCGGAATAAATCCTCTGATTCCCTCCAAATAGGCTACAGCACCTGCATTCACAATCTCCTGAATTTTAACAGGCAAATTCTTTTTTTCTTCCATATACTGTGTAAGCACATCCCACGCAAGCACTGCGTTGGCTTCTTTTCTGGATAAAAGGATATTGCCCTGTCCGTCATCCATGCGAACTACAGTTGCTTCTATCACATCTCCAATCTGTACATCTTCCTTGATTGAAAAACCGGGATCATTGCTCATATCTGTAGCTTTAATAATTCCCTGTGCATAATATTTGAGATCGAGAGTTACCTCTTCCTCATTTACATCTATTACTGTTCCCTGAAGCACGTCCCCTTCATTGATTTTGCGGAAGGACGCCTCCAGTTCCTTTTCATAATCTTTCATTGTTTCTTCCATATCTGCAATTATCCTTTCTGCATATCTTCTTTCAACGCAATATTTATGATTTATAAATCTCCCTAACACATGAGATACTATAGTATAACATATTTTCATAAAATCAGCTTGAAATTTTTATTTCATTTCCTGATATTTTAGTTTATTATATATGTTAATATGTAGAATAAAAACAGGAGGGAACCCCAAAATGACATCCGAAAAGTTATTGCAGGAGGCAGCCGGCTATGAAAAGCAGCTGGTTACTGCCAGACGTTATTTACACACACACGCTGAGACAGGCTTTGACCTGACCGAAACACTTGCATTTGTAAAAAAAGAATTGTCTTCCATGGGCTATGAGCCCGTCTGCTGCGGCAAAGCCGGTCTGACCGTCCTTGCCGGTGGCAAAAAGCCCGGAAAGGTTTTTTTAATCCGTGGTGATATGGATGCCCTGCCAATACAGGAGGAAGCTGACGTAGAATTTCCATCAAAAAACGGTAAGATGCATGCCTGTGGTCACGACATGCACACCACTATGATGCTGGGTGCCGCCAGACTATTAAAGGAACATGAGGACGAAATCAACGGAACAGTTAAACTGATGTTTCAGCCTGCAGAAGAAATTTTTGAAGGTTCCCATGATATGATAGAAGCAGGCGTGCTTAAAAATCCTGATGTTGATGCTGCTCTTATGATTCATGTTATGGCAGGTTTACCAATGCCCGCCGGTACTGTGGTTGTATGTGACGGTGGTGTCAGTGCACCCGCAGCAGATTATTTTACTATTCGAATTCAAGGCAAAGGCTGCCACGGCTCTATGCCTAACAATGGTGTTGACCCAATCAACGTAGCAGCCCACATCATCACTGCTCTTCAGGAAATCAATGCCCGGGAGCTGGCTTTGTCTGATGAAGCGGTTCTTACCATCGGAACCATCCACGGAGGAGGCGCTGCCAATGTCATTGCGGACACTGTAGAATTGAGTGGAACCATCCGAACCTATGATGAAGAAGTCCGCACATTCCTGAAAGACCGAATGACAGAGATTTCACAGAGTATTGCTTCCGCCTTCCGTGCAAAAGCAGAAGTAAATTTCGGCAGTGGATGCCCCACTTTGGTAAATAATCCCGATCTGTCTGTATGTACTGCTAAATATCTGAAAGAATTATTAGGTCCACAAAAGGCATTTACCGCCAGACAGCTCAATGCCATGTCGGGTCCTGAAAAGACCCCGAAAACTGCCGGTTCTGAGGATTTTGCTTATGTAAGCCAGGAGGTGCCCTCCATTATGCTGGCATTAGCCGCAGGAACTCCACAGCAGGGCTACTGCTATCCCCAGCACCATCCAAAGGTAAAATTTGATGAAGCGGTACTGACAAGCGGAAGTGCTGTCTATGCATACACAGCAATGCGTTGGCTTGAAGAACACTGCTGATGCATGCTTTTATATAGATAAAAAAGAAAGAGAGGAACTATTTATTTATGAAAGAAATTATTTCAAGCCCCCTGTTACTGACTTTAGTCGCGATTGGTCTGCTCTACATTGTTGGATTTTCGCTTGTTTATCTGAAAAAGGCATATAGCCGTTGTCTGGAAATGGGAATTTCAAAGGAGGATCTTAAAAAAGTCATCAAATCCAGCCTTGTATTTTCCTTGGTTCCAAGCTTATCCATCGTTGTTGGATTATTTGCCCTGGTTTCTGTATTAGGCGTTGTATGGTCCTGGTGGAGACTTTCTGTTATCGGCTCTCTCTCCTATGAGACCTTAATTTCCAGCAGTGTATCCTCTGCTCTCGGATTTGCTACCAATGCAGAAATGCTGGAAAGTGCCACCGGTCGTCAATTTGGTGTAGTTATGATTCTTATGAGTATCGGCATGCTGAGTGGCTTCTTTATTCTGATTCCCTTTGGCAAAAAGCTCTCCTTAAGCGTAAACAAAAATGAAAATGCAAGCACTTGGAAATATGTTCTTAGCGGAACCTTCATGCTTTGCCTGTTTGCCGTTTACATTCCCGTACTTCTGTTTGGCGATACTATTCAGGCAGCGGTCATGCTGACCGGTCTGGTCATTGCAGTTTTGCTTGGTGTCTTAGCCTCCAGAATTCCGAAGCTTAAATGGATTAGTGATTTTATTATGGCATTCTCTATGATTGGTGGTATGATTTCATCCATTTTATGGACCAATCTTTTTCAATAAATCAATAGGAGGAAATTTACATGAATAAAGAAAAACAAACACCACAAACATTAGATCCTTTTCAGGCATGGAGTCACAGATGGGGCCGTTTGGGCACTACAATTGCTCTGATTTACATGATAGCACTCCCCTTTATTGTACTTGGTTATTATGGCTGTATCCCTTCTTTTGGGGAGGTCATCAACCTGGCAACCATCAGTATCCTGTTAATTTATATTCCGGTAGGTATCTCTGAAGCAGTCAGCTACACCCCTATTTTAGGCTCTTCTTCCTACCTTACATTTATTACAGGAAATATCATGAACTTAAAGCTTCCCTGCGCGATAAATGCTATGAAGCTTGCCAAAAAGGAACCAAATACCCCTGAAGGGGATGCCATTGCTTCTGTCGCAGTTGCTGTCTCCTCCATTATGACTGTAATCATTCTTGCGCTTGCTGCATTATTCAGCACCTGGATTAGTCCTGTATTTGAACTTCCTGCTGTAAAAACAGCCTCAAACTATATCATCCCTGCCCTGTTCGGTTCTCTCACACTTGGGTTGTTTTCCAGCACCAATTCAGGAAATAAGGTTGTCAAAAACGGTCTCATGGGAGTTGTCCCCGTTTTGATCATTGTAAGTGTCCTGTCTATTCTGGTTCGTGTGACAAGTGGCGGCTCATTATTTGGCATGATTGGTTTCCTTATCCTGTTCATGCTTCCAGTTGCCTTGATTTCTTCCAGAATTATGTGGAAAAAAGGAATTATTAAAGTAGTTGACAAGAATTCTTCTGAAAAGACGACTGAGGAAAAATAATCCTATCGTAAAAAATACATACAAATTGCTTTTTGAATATTTCAACCCATAAAATTTGCCCGGCACAATGGTAATCATTGCACCGGGCAAAATTTTAGCTGTTAAAAATAATAAACAAAATTGATTAATAGTTCTGCGCCTTAACCTGGAAATAGCTCTGCGGATGTGAGCAAACCGGGCAAACCTCAGGTGCTTTCTTTCCAACACAGATATGTCCGCAGTTTGCGCACTGCCAAACTACATCTCCATCTTTGGAGAACACCAGATCTCCCTCAATATTTGCAAGAAGCTTGCGATATCTTTCTTCATGTTCCTTTTCAATCGCAGCAACTCCTTCAAACAACTCTGCAATCTTATCGAAGCCTTCTTCTCTTGCTTCCTTTGCAAAGGTTGCATACATATCAGTCCACTCGTAGTTTTCGCCTTCAGCAGCTTCCTTCAGATTATCAACAGTAGAACCGATGCCGTCATTCAACAGCTTATACCACATCTTTGCATGTTCTTTCTCGTTATTGGCTGTCTCTTCAAAGATAGCTGCAATCTGCACATATCCATCTTTTTTTGCTTTGGATGCAAAATAAGTATACTTGTTTCTTGCCTGTGACTCTCCTGCAAAAGCTGTCATAAGATTTGCTTCTGTCTTTGATCCTTTTAAATCCATTTTCATATCCTCCTAATCCAAAAACTTTTGTAACAGCCCGGTATTCTTCGCTTATAAGTGTATCTTCTGTTGTTTCCGAACTGATCTGTTGTCACTTATTATATCAAATTGCTTGCAAAATTGCCATATTTGAGATATATTTATTTCCCTTCCCAATCCCTAAAAGATATGCTAAAATACATAGAGAAATCTACGGATGACAATGTAACCAACCAGGACATTGCCTCCATACAACAACTAGTAAACAAGGTCAAGCAAAATTGAACCTTCTGCTGGCAGATGCCAACCGCACAGAAGATATTATAAAAGCTGCCCGTGACCAAACCTATCGGGAACAACTTTTAAAAGAATTTAAATTACAGGAGCACTTATGAGCATTTTAAATGTAGAACACTTAACACACGGATTTGGAGACAGGGCTATTTTTCAGGATGTCTCCTTCCGCCTTTTAAAAGGCGAGCATATCGGTCTGATTGGCGCCAATGGCGAAGGAAAATCCACCTTTATGAATATCATTACAGGCAAACTGATGCCTGATGAAGGCAAGATTGAATGGGCTAAGAATGTCCGTGTGGGCTATCTGGATCAGCACACCTCACTTGAAAAAGGAATGACAATTCGAGATGTACTCTCCTCTGCCTTTGATTTTCTCTTTGATATGGAAACACAGATGAACGAAATCTGCGATAAGATGGGGACCGCCACTGAGGCTGAAATGGAGCAGTACATGGATGAACTTGGCACAATACAGGATCTTCTGACTGCCCATGACTTCTATCTGATTGACTCTAAAGTTGAGGAAGTTGCAAGGGCACTTGGACTTCTGGATCTGGGACTTGATAAAGATGTGACCGATTTAAGCGGTGGGCAGCGTACCAAGGTGCTGCTTGGAAAGCTACTTCTGGAAAAGCCCGATATTCTTCTTTTGGACGAGCCCACCAACTACCTTGATGCAGAACACATTGAATGGCTGAAACGATATCTGAATGATTATGAGAACGCCTTTATCCTCATATCCCATGACATTCCCTTCCTGAACAGTGTCATCAATCTTATCTATCACATGGACAATCAGGAGCTGAACCGCTATCCCGGGGATTATGATAAGTTTCAGGAAGTTTATGCTATGAAAAAGGCACAATTAGAGGCTGCCTACAATAAACAGCAAAAGGAAATCGCAGACCTGAAGGATTTCGTTGCAAGAAATAAGGCAAGAGTCGCCACCCGAAACATGGCAATGTCACGCCAAAAAAAGCTGGATAAGATGGACGTAATTGAACTTGCAGGTGAAAAGCCAAAGCCTGAGTTTCATTTCAGAGAAGCGCGTACCTCTGGTCGGTACATTTTCCAAACTTCTAGTCTTGTGATTGGCTATGATGAACCCCTCTCTTCCCCTCTAAACCTTGAGATGGAACGCGGACAAAAGATTGTTCTTACCGGTGCCAACGGAATCGGCAAGACTACTTTGCTTAAGAGCATCCTTGGACTCATTAAGCCTCTTTCAGGCAGCGTGGAGCAAGGCGATTATTTAAGTATCGGATACTTTGAACAGGAAATGGATCAAAGCATTACCACCACCTGCATTGAAGAAATCTGGAAAGAATTCCCCGGCTACTCCCAATATGAGGTACGCTCCGCGCTGGCCAAATGTGGTCTCACTACCAAACATATTGAAAGCAAGGTAAAGGTATTAAGTGGTGGAGAGCAGGCAAAGGTTCGTCTCTGCAAACTCATTAACCGAGAGACTAATCTTCTCCTCCTTGATGAGCCCACCAATCATTTGGATGTAGATGCCAAGGCAGAACTAAAGCGCGCGCTGATAGCATACAAGGGAAGCATCCTTATGGTGTGCCATGAGCCTGATTTCTATGAAGGGCTTGCTACCGATGTATGGGACTGCACCAAGTGGACTACGCGATTGGTTTAAAATCAATTACCTCTTGCCACCTTTGCAGGATACCATCTTTGAAACCATACTGTAAAAATACCCATAAAGATTGGCAAAAGCGAATTAATTGCACCCGTCAGAGAAGCAATTTTCGTCCCCATGATAAAATATGTCCAGATGGGGGTCAGGAGATACAGAATTCCCCACATCAACGTCAAAATCCAGTTTGTCTTCATAAAAAGAGGATTCTGTAGTGCACTTTCCCCATTATAATCATTCATGGAATAATGCGCTGTAAGCGGTATCTTTCCAAAACAGGTTACGGTCCACATAATGCCAAAGGTAAGATAAGCCAAAGGCATCATAATTCTCTCCGGTGCTCCCAAAAGTACCGCCATGGAATAGCCTGTCACGAACACTCCGCTTAAAATATCATAGGGTGTCTTTTTATACTGATAAAATATTAAGGGAACCACTGCACAGACTCCAATACTTACAAGCCCGCCTATATAACCATTGATTGCCACGGCTACCCAGAAGACGATCCAGGGAATCAGCATGATATTCATATTGGTTCCCTTTCTGGGAATGTATCTGCTTCCTGTCCCTTCACAGGCTCCATCCGCTCCGCTTTCCGTTTCCGAATTCCCCTTATTTCCGCCGCTTCCTAAGCCGCCAAAATACTTATCCCAGTTAAGCATCAGATTAAAATCGCCTTTTACTTTATAAAGCTGCTGCATCAAAGCTTCATCTCCGCGTATTTCACCTGCTGCAATAGATTTCCATACCGTAAAAGGTGTTTCAATTCTGGTAGTGGAAGTTTTCGATCCATCTGTATAGACTTGACTCCCTTCTTTTCCCATAACGATCTGGTAGCATTCGTTTAAATCGGTGTAATACATCTCCAGCACCTGATCTTTTCCGTCATAGCTTTCCTTCTGATAGAGAGCTGCCATTTGTCTGGTAAAAATCAGAGCATCTGACTCCTTTTCCCCTGTTTCCTTATCAATCCCCCAGCTGGAATCTGCAAGACTCTCAAAAACTTCTCTGGGATATAAAAGCTTATTCAGCTCTGCTCTCGTTTTCTCCGATATACTGCCTTCCACATACTCTTTTCCAGCCGCTTTGACATACCCAAGGTATTCATCTGTCCTCTGGGATAGTTCAGGTACGCGGAATAGTTCTCCCTGACCACAGAAAAGAGTCGTATATTGATCCTTACCACACATATGGTCAAACAAACTGTTTACTCCATCATAATTTCCTTCTGCTGTATAGAAACCACATGTGGAAATTACCACTGTTCTCTTTCCGCTCATGTCATACCTTAAAGGATGACTTCCATTCCCTACCTGATCCTCACGCTCCACCATAAAAGGGAGCACCATGGGCAGTTGCCGGTCAATCAAATTTTTTAGCCCTCCCGGCACGGTAAAATAATAAAGTGGGAAACTCCATATCGTTACATCTGCCCATAAAAGCTTTGAAATTATCTCCTGCATATCGTCCTGAATACAGCATTTCCCCGGTGTTTTGTCCCAGCAGGAAAAACAACCCAGACATGGCTTTATATCCAGCCGATTCACCTGAATTTCCTCCACTTGTACTCCATTGCCATTATCCGTTCCTACAATTCCCTGTCTCATACCTTCCAGAAAGGCCTTAGTCAGCTTGTAGGTGTTGCTCACAGCCCCTTTGGGACTTCCGTTAATCACTAAAATTTTCATTTTGTCTCCTCCAATCGTTCAATACAGCTTTGCGCCCAATCAATGTACATCTGCATATTTCTGCGTCCATAATCCACCGTCATCTGCCAGTAAAGACTTTTTTCTCCGGCACTAATCAAATCACTATAGGCCTCTATGTACTGCGGCACAGGCTCCAAGCCTTGCAGTCCCCGCCGAAATAACTTTTTCCGACGGGGATTATAATTACACTTTCTGTTTTGGCATAAACTCAATCTTGCTGATGTCTTAATGAATCGCAGCTTCATAGAAACTAATCACACTTTGCATGAAATTCTCATCCAATCTGGAGGTTCTGGACTTATCAACCTTTGCATAAAAATCAACTTCTACTTCCTCTGGTATCTCTTCATTATATTGTTCGTATAATTGATCATACTCTTCCTGTAATCCATCCATGTATTCTATCGCATCAAGTGACATAAACAGTTTATTATGATCATTTTGCTTTTCTCCATCACAGACAAGATATTGTACATTAGGATTAGTGATTGCATCCCGATAAGCGATTATTCCTGCTCCTTCATATCCCACTGTTTCATCTTCGTTTCCATGAATAATCAGTACCGGAGTATCCGTGCTGTTTATTCCATCCACTGCTGACATATTGATGTCTTCCCCAAACAACACCCTTTGATAAAGATAAATGTATGGATATTCAACATATGCAAATCCGCCCATCATTCCCTTCGTCCATTCCAAGATCATTTCCATGGGCTTATTGTAGCCTGCCACACTGACAGATGCAGCAATTTGATGGTCATAGTTCAAAATTGCTGTGACCGCGTATCCGCCCCAGCTATGCCCATATAAAAGGATTGGTATTTCTTCAAAACGCGGTTCCTGTTCAATATAAGTCAAAGCAGCATCTAAATCAATTACCGACTGTGACAAACCACCGCAATCTTTGCCTTCGCTATTATAGCAGCCTGTATTATCGAATCCAAAAACCTGATATCCATGATCTACAAAATAAATTGTTTCCGCCATATAGCCTTCGGCACCACCACCCATTCCATGAGAAATTACAACAAGTCCCTTTGTATTTTCCGCTCCATAAAGATAGCCCTGCAATTGATTTTCTCCCGACATAAAGGGAAGCAGTTCCCTTTCATACTGCTCCTCCACATCTGCATATCGTAGATAGGCGCTGTATTTTCTCATTACCGTTCTGGAAAACATATCATCAAAGCTTATTTTTATAACCACAAATGATACAATTGAAAATGCCACAAGCAATATAACTATAGTGGTCAATATCGTTTTTATAAACTTTCTCTTTTGCTTCATCTTGCTGTTTATATATCTCCCTCAAATATCCAATTTAATTTCTTTAGTAAAAAGCTGGCATTGGTTCATTAGGATAAGGCGCACTCATATTTAATACATAAGGCCACTTCCCCACATCCTCCACGATAAATCCATAAATAAGACCCATATGGCGATGCCAGTGCCGGAACTGTCCTAAAATCAAACGAAATCTACTCAATTCACAATTCTCCGGTTTTTGTTTTAAATCCTCATCCTTCAGTTCTTGTCCATAGAATACAAGGTATGATATAGATACTTCCACATAGGGAGTCCGTCATATCGTTTGTTCCATAATTCATCCGGGATGCATTTAATCAGATTTTCTGTCTCCCATAGGGCTCTGACGGTCAGATAACGGATATCATCACATAAACAGCTATCTTCATTCAGTATTTCCTGCTCATGCTTTCTCTTCATATTTTTCCTCCACCAACTTACAGACATCCACCCAGCCTTCTTCTTTAGCATACTTTTCTATTTCCGGTATGGTAAGCTCAATTGCGCTATTACTGCTGCCGCAGGCAGGAAACACTGTCTCAAACCGCTTCAGCGACTCATCCAGATAAACCCTGACCCCCTCATTTACCGCAAAGGGGCAGACACCGCCGATTGCATGTCCAACTAATTCCGTTACCTGATCCGGCGAAAGCATTTTTGCCTTTGTTCCAAACTGTTTT
>JAQXYZ010000076.1 GCA_029226935.1 Bacillota bacterium
AAGTTTGACCAATGCAATTCATGAATTAGAAAAAGAAATGAATATTGTTATTTTTAACAGGACAAATAAGGGAATCAGCCTTTCCAAAGAAGGGGAAGGCTTTTTGGGATATGCCAGACAGGTATTGGAACAGGCGGCAATTCTTGAAGATAAATATAAAAGAAATGGTGGTGGAAAGAAACAGTTTTGTGTATCCACACAGCATTATTCTTTTGCGGTGAATGCCTTTGTGGATTTGATTAAGGAATACGGACAGGAGGAATATGATTTCAGTCTTCGGGAAACGCAGACCTATGAAATCATAGAGGATGTGGCAAGGCTGAGAAGTGAAATTGGAATCCTGTTTTTAAATGATTTCAATGAAGCTGTCATCAATAAGATTTTAAAATCGTATGATTTGGAATTTCATTTGTTGTTTATTGCCAAACCTCATGTTTTTATCAGCAGAAGTCATCCGCTTGCATCTAATAAGGTAATTACAAATGAGGAATTGGAAGCTTATCCGTATCTTTCCTTTGAGCAGGGCGAACATAATTCGTTTTATTTTTCGGAAGAGATATTTTCCGAATCCGAGAGAAAGAAAAATATCCGTGTAAGAGACAGGGCAACCTTGTTCAATCTTTTAATTGGATTAAACGGATATACTGTATGCAGTGGTGTAATTGATAAGAAGCTGAATGGAAGTGAAATTATTGCGGTTCCGTTAACTGATGAGAGTGACATGCGAATCGGGTATATCACTCACAGAAAAGGAATCATCAGCAGGCTAGGCAATTCCTATTTGGAGGCACTAATGAAATACACAACAGGGGGACAGAATTTATGAAATGGATGATAGCGTCTGATATTCACGGATCAGAATATTACTGTAATGAATTGCTGGAAGCATATCAGAGGGAGAAAACAGACCGGTTATTACTGCTTGGAGATATTTTATACCATGGTCCGAGAAATAATTTGCCCAAAGAGTATCAACCTAAAAAGGTGATTGAACAGTTAAATGCGTATAAACAGGATATCATCTGTGTGAGAGGAAACTGTGATACGGAAGTGGATCAGATGGTGCTGGAATTTCCTATCATGGCAGATTACTGTGTCATAGCGGATGGTGAAAGGTTGATTTACGCAACCCATGGACACCATTTCCATGAGAAGAATCTTCCATCGCTTCATAAGGGGGATATCCTGTTGTGTGGCCATACCCATGTACCGAAATGTACAGAGTATTTGGATTATATTTATATGAATCCCGGTTCAGTATCCATTCCAAAAGAAGAAAGCTGGCATGGATACATGATATATGAAAATGGTAGATTCGTATGGAAGGATTTACAGGGAAAAGAGAAAATGCGATTTCCAAAAAGAACATTAGAATCACGGGGAAGGTATAATGAATGTGGTAAGGACGGAAAGGATATTTACGGGATAGAGGAAAAGGCAAGAAAACATATGCAAACAATAGAATAAAAATGTGAAAGCATGATGTCCATAGTTTGAAACTATGAGCAACATGCTTTTTTTTGTATTATGCAATCGAAACGGCATTGTTTATAATGCAGAGAGAAAATCAATAATAGAAGAGGAGACAGACGATGAGTAAAGTAATGACACCTTATAGATATGATTTTGTGGGAAGCTTTTTAAGACCCCAGACACTTAAGGATGCAAAGGCAGTATATCAGGATGGAAAAATCAGCAAGGATGAACTAGATAAGATTGTAAATGAAGAAATTACTAAAGTGGTAGCAAAGCAGAAGAAAATGGGCTTTCATGTAATAACTGATGGGGAGTTTAGAAGAACATTCTGGCACCTTGATTTTATGTGGGGGTTTGAAGGCGTAGCTCATGAGAATACCGGAAATGGAGTGAAATTCAACGCTGAACTGGCAGTGCTTGATGATACTTATCTTGTAGGAAAGATTAAGGCAAAAGAACATCCTTTTGTAGAATATTTCAAATTTTTAAAGCAGTTTGAAGATGAGAATACAGTTGCCAAATATACTATTCCTGCTCCGGCACAGTTTTTCCAGCAGATGATCGTACCAGCAAATTATGAAACCACAAGAAAGTTTTATGCTACAAATGAGGAGTTGATTCAGGATATTGGTGTGGCATATCAAGATGTGATTAAGCAGTTTTATGATGCAGGATGCCGTAATCTCCAGTTTGATGATTGCACATGGGGCGCAATCGTGGGAGATGCTGCAAAGCAGAGGTATCAATCTCTTGGAATTGATTTAGAGGACGTAAAAGCACAGCTTCTTGCAGTTAACAATCTTGCTCTCGAAGGCAGACCAGATGATATGGTGATTACTTCACATATCTGCCGAGGTAATTATCATTCAACCTATTTCGCAAGCGGTCCTTACGATACTGTTGCCGATTATGTATTTGCCAAGGAAAATGTGGATGCACTCTTCCTTGAATATGATGATGAAAGATCCGGTGGCTTTGCTCCTCTTGAAAAAGTTTCAAAGGATAAGAAAGTCGTACTTGGACTTATCACTACAAAATCCCCTGTTTTAGAGGATAAGGAAAAGGT
>JAQXYZ010000077.1 GCA_029226935.1 Bacillota bacterium
AATGTGGATGCAAGACCGGAGCATCTTCTCCAGTTTGCGAAGATGGGATCCATCTATATGGAAAATGTCATTGGCGTGAAGAATCCAAGAGTGGCCATTGTCAATATCGGTGCCGAGGAGGAAAAAGGAAATGCTCTTGTAAAAGAAACATTTCCACTTCTGAAGGAATGCAAGGATATCAATTTTGTGGGAAGTATTGAGGCAAGAGAGATTCCCCATGGCGGCGCAGATGTCATCGTGTGCGAGGCCTTTGTGGGCAACGTGATCCTGAAGCTGTACGAAGGACTCAGCGCGACACTGATCAGTGTCATCAAGGGAGGTCTCATGAGTACGACAAAGAGCAAGATTGGTGCAGCCCTTGCCCTGCCGGCTTTGAAAAAGACATTAAAGTCCTTTGCCGCTGACGAGTACGGCGGAGCACCACTTTTGGGTCTCAACGGTCTTGTGGTCAAGACTCATGGCAATTCCAAGGCACGGGAGATTACCAATTCTATTTATCAGTGTGTGACCTTCCGGGAGCAGAAAATCAACGAAATCATTAAGGAAAAGATTACAGACTCTGAAGAAAATGAATAAAGAGTAGAGAGGAGCAGAACATGGAGTTTGAAAAGTTAAAAAAAATTATTGTGGAGGTTCTCAATGTAGATGAGAACGAGATTACTATGGAGACCACCTTTATTGATGATCTGGGAGCAGATTCCCTGGATGTATTCCAGATTATCATGGGGCTTGAGGAGGAATTTGACATCGAGATTCCAAATGAAGAGGCTGAGAAAATTGTTACGGTGGCAGATGCAGTTGAGCAGATTAAGAGTGCGCTGAATAACTAACTGCTGCATGAAGGAGTCCGTAAAGCGGGCTCCTTCTTAATATATTTGATGTAGAATTGTGGGGCGAAAGACATCCGGTGGATGTCTGCTCTGCGCCGACCGGAGCGAAGCGTAGACTTGCGTAGCGACGAAGCAATCCGTGTATCAAATGAGGGGCAAAATACCTTTTGACCCTCATATCATCTATATGTCCCAGCCTGTGGATGCCGGTATACAGAATGGGCGGCAGGAAACATTTTTTCTGTATACGCCCACCTATGTTAGAAAATATTGCCGATTTGGCTTATAAAATGGGCACTGAAGAATAATTATTTTCTATACGCCCAAAATTAGAAATTCTTTGATGAATTTTGTTAAGAAAATGGGCGCATAGAAAAATTTTTTTTTTCAGCGCCCAAAATTCGGGCATTTGTTGCCTGATTATATGTTTGGTATGGGCGTATGGAGGAAAAAATTCTTTCAGCGCCCAAAATCGAAGCATTACCTGTTTTATTTACTGTGAGATGTGTGTGTAAATCAAAATGTGCATACCAGCTCCGACGAAGACAGCTTTCCGTGAGGGGATTTCTGTTACTTTCACAATCAAAAGCTTGCAAAATGATGTCAGATGCAAATTGGTGGTGAATGGTTATAATCGGATATTGATAAACAAAGTATAAAATTTATCTTAAAAGAATCAAGGTCGCTTGACGGTGATACCCGCGGGGGGTAAGATGTTTTCAAAACAAGTGGATATGGGCGTTCACGCAGCAGTGAGCAAGAACCCACATCCCGAAGAAAAACTTTTACATGGGCGAAAGTTCAAAGGAGACTCGCATATGAGAGAAAAATTATACCGCTTTATGTCCGGCCGAAACGGCGTGGATGATTTGGCCAGAGCCCAGTCCTGGGTGGTTTTGATCCTGCTGTTGCTGGGACTGTTTACGCGACTTGGAATCTTTAGTATTCTGGCTATGGCACTGATGGTTTACATGTATTTTCGGGTGCTTTCCCGGAATACCTCAAAGCGTTATGAGGAGAATCAGAAGTATCTGAATTTCCGGTACAACCGTACCGTTTCCTGGAATCGTTTCAAGAAGCGCATGGGTCAGAGAAAGGATTACTGCTTTTTCAAATGTCCCACCTGTAAGCAGGAGGTTCGTGTACCAAAGGGCCATGGAAAGGTGGAGATTACCTGCCCGAAATGCCGGGGAAAATTTGTGAAGAGGACCTGATACGATGTTTGGTTATATCAATGTAAATGGCAGGGAATTGTCCGAGGACAACAAGCAGGTATACCAGTCCTATTACTGCGGGCTTTGCCATGCCTTAAAGGATTTTTGCGGCAAAAGAGGACAGGCTCTTCTCAACTATGACATGACTTTTCTGATCGTACTTCTGACCGGGCTGTATGAGCCGGATACCAGCAGCCGCGAATTTACCTGTATAATTCATCCCATGAAAAAGAGAATGCTGCGGACTAATGAAATTGCCGATTATGCAGCTCAGATGAATGTGCTTCTGGCTTATTTTAATCTGGCGGACGACTGGAAGGATGAGAAGGATTACAGCAAGAAGACTCTGGCGGCCATGTACGAGAAGGATTACCTTCGTGTGAAGGAAAATTATCCCAGACAGGCGAAGGCAGTGGAAGATTACATTGCAAAGCTCTCGGAATACGAGAAGGCGGGGGAGCAGAATATCGATGTGGTGGCAGGCCTTACCGGAGAAATGCTGGGAGAAATATTTGCATGGAAGCAGGATGAGTGGTATGATGAACTGAAAACACTGGGATTTTACATGGG
>JAQXYZ010000078.1 GCA_029226935.1 Bacillota bacterium
GAACAGACAGTCCTTGATGAAACCCTCCCCTATCTGACAACCCTGTCAGTCTTTTCCTATGGTTTTACCACACAGGGCTATCTGATTCCTCCGGCAATTGATGATAGCTTTATGATTAACTCTGCTTTGAATATGGGCGTAAGCCCCATACTTACCCTGACCCCCTTCGGACCTGACGGAAATTTCAATAATATACTGATCACCACCATGGTCAACAATGAGGAGGTCAAAGCCGTCCTTCTTAAAAGCCTTCTTTCTGTTCTTCAGGAAAAGGGCTTTCATGGTGTAGATATTGATTTTGAGTATATTTTGCCCGATGACCGCATTCCCTTCGCCGATTTTGTGGCAGATACCAGAGATTTCTTATCTCCTTATGGCTATCACGTTTCTGTCGCTCTCGCCCCCAAAACCTCCGATGATCAATCCGGTCTTCTCTATAGTGGAAAAGATTATGCCCTGCTTGGAGAAGCAGCAGACAGTGTCCTTCTCATGACCTATGAATGGGGATACACCTACGGCCCGCCCATGGCTGTTGCCCCTATCAACAAAGTCCGCCAGGTTGTTGATTACGCAGTCACGCGCATCAACCCTGCAAAAATTGATCTTGGCATCCCCAACTACGGATACGACTGGACGCTTCCATATGAACGAGGAGTAACAGCTGCACGAACAATCAGTAATCTTGAAGCAGTGCAGATTGCCATTGATAACAACGCGACCATACAATTTGACGAGACTGCAATGTCCCCCTTCTTCCGCTATGAAAGAGATGGGCTTCTTCACGAAGTATGGTTCGAAGATGTCCGCAGCTATAGGGAGAAGTTCTCCCTGCTTCCCACTTATGGGCTCCGCGGCATGGGCTACTGGCAGATCATGAAATTTTTCAGACCAAACTGGCTGTTACTTGAGGATACCTTTACCATAATAAAAGGCGTATATTTCTAAACGATATCGATCCCTTCATCTGTTGGGGAGATTTTCTCTGAAATAGTCCAAAAAATTTTTGCCCACAATACGGCGCACATCCTCCCGGCTCAGCCCGCTCTGAAGAAGTGCTGCCGTCACCAATGGAACCTGACCGTGATTCAAAAGGCAGTCATCCTGATCTGTATAAGCTATGCCCTGAAGTGCAGCCCGTGCCCTGCCATAGGAATCGCAAAGATCAAAACCATATCCCACATGCTCTGCGCCCACTTTTTCCACTTCATAAACAATATGTCTGCAAAGCATTTCCAGATGATTTCCCTGTAGAGAACCTGCAATATATTTACATCCGTTCATCCCCATGATGCCACCCTGCCGGGCAAGCGCTTCCATCTGTCCGTCTGTCAGGTTACGATAGCTGTCATAAACCTTCCTGCTGCCGGAGTGGGTTGCGATAAAGCTTCTCTGTGCCGTTCTGCACACCTGTTCAAACCCTTCATCATTTAGATGACTGATATCAAGAAACATGGACAAATTCTCCATTTTTTTGATTGCTCTTATCCCTGTTTCAGACAGTCCACCCATGATTTGTCTATGTTCCAATGCCCTGCAACACCCGACTGCAAGCGCATTTTCCCTGCTCCAGGTGAGGGAAGCTCCCCGAACCCCCAGTGCATATAATTCGTCAAGCCGTTCAATATCCTCCCCTATGCAGTCCAGTCCTTCCATGTAAAGCAGAATTCCAATCCGATTGCTTTCCATAAGGCTTTCTACATCCTCTGCATTCCGAACAATCATCAGTTCCTCATGCCCTTTGATGTCCTCCTTTAATGCTGCAATCTGTGCCAGCGCATTTTCCCATGCAGCATCCAACATTCCGTTTTCTACATAGACAGAAGATACCACCAGCTTAATCCCCGCCTTCCGAAAATCAGACAAATAATATTGCCAGACAATATCTCTTTCGCCTGCCTGATTTCTAAGAAGTACTTCCCCCGCCAGATCCAAATGGGCATCCACTACCGGAGTATCCCTATGCAGTTCCATCGCTTCCTTAAGAAATTCTTCTTTTACCCTCAAATCCATTTTGTTTTCCCTCTTTCCAGATACAAAAAGGTGCATCGGGAAACCAATGCACCTTATAAACATTCTCTATTTACTATATGCAGTCCAAAGCAAATCTTTACTTCTCCAGATCTACCGTCTTGAGCAGTTCTCTAATGTCCTCCACACTCAGCCATTCGGTATTGTTCCCTGAACTGTATGAAAAACCTTCCTTTACCTTCTTTCCTGCAGTATTAATTTTCTGCTTGTCATTCCATACCACCTGCGGATATACAATGAAATGCTTGTCATATTCATAGGTTGTGGCAGAATCCTCTACAGTTACCATAATCTCATGCAATTTCTCACCGGGGCGAATACCAATTTCCGGCATCTTACAGCCGGGTAACATTGCCTCTGCCAGATCAGTAATCTTAAAAGAAGGAATCTTACTGATAAAGGTTTCTCCTCCGGTAGCTTCCTCAAGTGCCTTGATTACCAGTTCCACACCCTGAGTTAAGCTGATCCAGAAACGGGTCATACGATAGTCGGTAATGGGAAGCTCTGTTCCGCCATTCTGAATAATCTTGTGAAACACCGGAATAATAGAGCCACGGCTTCCTGCAACATTTCCGTAACGGACAATGGAAAAATTAATGTCCTTGGTTCCCGCATATGCATTGGCTGCAATAAACAATTTATCCGAAACCAGCTTGGTTCCTCCGTAAAGGTTTACAGGATTAACCGCCTTATCTGTAGAGAGAGCAACCACTTTCTTTACATTGCTGTCCAGTGCCGCATCAATGACATTCTGAGCACCGTGGATATTGGTCTTGATTGCCTCATTGGGATTATATTCACAGGCAGGAACCTGCTTTAAAGCTGCTGCATGGATTACATAATCCACACCCTCAAAGGCTCTCTTTAACCTTTCTTTATCCCTTACATCACCAATAAAGAATCTGAGCTTGTCCTCATATTCCTTAAATT
Organism: Bacillota bacterium; assembly: GCA_029226935.1. Lineage (GTDB taxonomy): Bacteria > Bacillota > Clostridia > Lachnospirales > Lachnospiraceae > Suilimivivens. Next base: position 2,959 of record JAQXYZ010000078.1, read on the forward strand.
CGTTCTGCATCATGAACTGTTTAAATTCATCTCTTGAATAAATAATAATCTTCTTAGGATTGTAATTAGTAAGAACATATTTAGTAAAGCACTTACCGAAGGAACCTGTACCGCCGGTAATAAGAATTGTTTTATCGTCTAATAACATGAAATTTGCCTCCAATGTTTATTCTGCTCTATTGTAACACGAATAAACATCAGAGGCAAATTATTTTATTCACTCTGTTTAGACAAAGCAACTGATACAATTCCGCAAAGGATGCCTCCTACTGCATAAACAATCCACGAAATAGCGAAACCGTCAAACATTAATCCCCATACCAAAAAGATAATTGTTGCAAGCAGCATGATACAGCCACATATTTTACCGGTCAATTCCGCTCTTTTTTTCTGCTCAGGTGATTGATTCTTTTCTTTATTATATTCTCTTACATCTGTCTTAGCTTTCTGCATTCCTCCATAGACGAGAATGGATACTGCAACTGTAAGCACAAGCATAAAACCACTCATCATTAAGGATTCCCATCTGTCGATCAAAACAGTATCCAATGCCATCTGCCCTTCCAGCACTCCACTCCCTACAATCAGGAAGAGCACACCAAGCAAAATCAATCCCACACCTACGGCAATTCTTACAGTAAACTTCCTGTAAGATAAATCCTTTTCTTCTTCCGAGTAAAAGTCCTCAACCAGCGGGTGCTTCTGCTGAAACTGATCATACTGCAGTCCTGCCACAATAAACATCATCACAGCTACAATCAGCAGCGCAAAAAATGCAGCTGTGGCAAACACTTCATTCAATCCCAGACCGTTTAAAAGCATCATAATGCTGATTCCAAACAAAAGAATCGCTACCCCGGCAGTAATCATTTTGCTAAACCAGTTCTGAAATTTATCATACCCATGTACATCTTCCGCAAAGCTCTTGCTGACATCTCCCTGCATCAACGTATCCATATTACAATTGAACAGGCTGCAAAGCTGCAACAGCTTTTCCATTTCCGGGTAACTTGCACCGGACTCCCACTTAGATACAGACTGCCTCGAAACCTCCAGTTGTTCCGCAAGCTGCTCCTGCGTAATGTCCCTCTGCTTTCTTAAGCACTGTAAATTTTCTCCAAAGCTCATTCTTTCTTCCATTCCTTACTCCTCCTCATTGAACCGTATTTTGGTGTCCGGGGCTTTCGTTCCCGGTTTTGAATATGCTTTTATCATACGGTTGCGCGGAGGTAACTTCTATCAATCTTCTGTTGCTTTTAAGTTTTTTCATGTAAATATACAGTTGCAATCCCTGATTATTCAAGCTTTTTACGAGAATTCATAAAGTGTCCAAAGCTTTTTTTCTCCCACAGCCCGGTAAGACTTCAGATTATGGTTTGCACTTAGAATTCCTTCAAGGCATAATTCCTGATTTTCATGACCGGCTATATATACCAGCAATTTTTCACTCTCTGTAATTGTTTCATCTGTAATCAAAGCTGTATTTACTTCTCCTGCAAGATATACTCTTGGATATCTGATCAGCTCATCCAAAAGCCACCAGACATGTTCAGGCGATGCATCATTATAAAACACTACCACAGGCTCGTTGACGTGTGTGTCCACAAATTCCATGATTTCCTTTTCTTCCCTGTACAGAAAAAAAACTTTATCATTCTTTAGCGCCATTCCATCTATCAGTATCAATACCGCTGCAAACACTCCTGCCAGCACCCGATAATTCCCAACAAAGCCCTCGGCTATTTTCCATGACACATAAAGAATTAGAAAGAGCAAAATCCCATAGACCGGAAGCTGGTATCTGTTAGACGTTTCACCAAGCAAGAGTGCCGTTTTGGAGATAATAAAGAAATAACCCATGGCTGAAAACAACATCAGCCAGGTGGATGCATCCATCAGTTGATTTCCTGCTTTTCCCTTCTTCTTCAAATACCCTCTGGTCACAAGGCAAAGGCAGATCAGCAAAAGCCAGATACTCAATGTTCCGTTCATCACATAATCGTCAAACAATCCATAAAAGAACCGAAGCCGATCCAGCGTATTGGAAGCATCACCGAATTCGCTGACTGCTTCCGTGCCACGGTATCCCCTGAAAATATGCGAAAGACATGCAGGATAATAACAGATTGCCAATCCCAATCCAGCTGCACAGGTAACAACGTAAGTGATGAGTTCTTTTATCTTTTTATTCTTAAGAAGCAAAAAGCAGAACCCGACTCCAAGAAAAAAGTGAAAGACTATATAGTAATACTGTGTTAAAAATCCCAGAAATACTGTAATCCCAAGTGGGAAAAAGAAACTTGTGATGCTGAAATCATTTTTTTTAATTGCACGCAAATGTAAATCCAGACACAATAAAATGAACAGGGTGAGCCATTGGTACATTCTGATAAACATCACACCGGAAATAACTGCACTGCCAAAACCCCATCCGAGACAGGTCAGAAAAGCTATCATTTTCCCATGCTTCTCCCCTGCTGCCATATAAGCACCGTAAGCGAGAAGTACAAAAGAACCCACAAATGCAAAGAGATTTACCGCAATCCCCAGCCACTTGCTAAACACATTGGGAAACAGCGAACATATCGTGTGAACCATATAATAATAGAGGGGCGGATGCACATCCCATGATTGCATCTGCTTTACCACATCGTAGCGAAACTGCTCTCCCGGCAGCACCACTAGATCATGATAAAGCTGTTCCCGGCTTGTCCATTGTCTGTCATTTACAAAAAGCCCTGCCGTCTTATTGGTGGAATAAAAAGTGTATAGTTCATCCTCATGGAAACCTGCTTTTTGATTTCCATAAAAGAACAGTAATGCCAGTTGAAAAAGCAGAAGTATTACCATACTTACCACAAAAATTAAGTTTGTCCTCTTTGAAGCCATATTCATTTCTGTTTTCTTTTCCATGCGATCTCTACTTTCTGACTTACAAGTTTATTTCACTTTGCACTTCAAATGGTGTATCTGACGTACAAGCTTGGGTGCTGTACCAAGCAGCAACAGATACACTTTATTTTTTCGGGTAAGATAAGGAGATTTCAGTGCATCTTTCCTATGCTTTCTTAAGTATTCCTTTACCTGACAATAAAATTCGTTTCCCCCATCCATCATGGAAATTGGTATATGAAGCATATAGTCCAGCCGCTGGAACAACCCAAACCGCATTGCTTCCGGTAAAAGCATCGGATATTCCTTTTCCACAATTTCATAAACCCTGTCAGCATTTCTCACAATGTCCGTAAACACCTGCGGGAACTCATCTTTATCCCTTGTTCTGGTATTGCTTCCGTAGCGGTAAAATACATGATAATCCTGCTCAGGCAGAATTGCCACCGCCGGGACATGTGGAAGCAGCCTTACCAGCAGATAAAAATCCTCATTCAGTTCCCCTTCCGGGAAACGTTCTTCCTTTAAGAGAGATGCATGCAACAGCTTGGTGCAAAAGGAACAGTCACCTCTGTGCAGGAGCAATTCCCTCATAAATTGCTGACAATCCCACAACACCGGTTCTTCAGGCGGGACGCAAACATCCGGCATCTTATTTCCCGCTTCGTCAATTTCATCTCGCGAGGTCTGCACCATAAGCAGTTTTTCTTCAAGCGCCGTGCCCAGAAGTCTCTCGTACATCTCCGGCTCTATATAGTCATCGCTGTCAACAAATCCAATATAATCTCCCTGTGCCATAGAAATTCCCAGATTTCTGGCAGAGGAAGACCCTCCATTTTCCTTGTGGAAGACGCGGATTCTTTTATCCTCAAGTGCCATCTTTTCTGCTAATGCACCGCTATTATCAGTTGAACCGTCATCCACCAAAATAATTTCCAGATTGCGGTACGTCTGCCTACGGATTGAATCGACACATCTGGGAAGCAAATCTACCACATTATAAATCGGAACAATTATACTGACCAGCACAGGCCTTCTCTCTTCTTCCAAACCTTTTCCTCCATCCCTGTATTTTACCCTTTTCCTGTATTCTTTCTACTACAGTTCTTTCACGATTTCATTGCCTGCCGTTTTCCATCACCCAGTCATACATTCTGCCCGGTGTGATTACCGGAGCCGGGCTTAAAGGCCCCTCCAAAGCAGGTTCTGCCTCCCCCGCTTCAAGCCCCTCTATCATGCGGGCAAGTTCCCGTGCGGCATGCTTTGCGTTCCACAATTCCGTAATCGTTCTATACGCCTGCCGTCCCATCTCTTCCCGCTTTGCAGGGTTCTCCAGCAGATATCTTACTGCCTGCTCCATCTTCTCATAACTTCCATCAGGATACACCATCCCGTTTTTTTTATGCTGAATCAGGTAGGGCACAGCCCCTGCCTGTACATTTGCCACCTCTGCACATCCGCTGTTCATCGCCTCATTTACCACAGCTCCCCAGCCTTCCAGATAATTGCTGGTAAAAATATGGATATGACACTTTTCCATAATACTCCTTACCTTCTCCGGCGTCTGAAATCCGTAAAAGGTAATACCATCCATGACCTTCTGCTCTGCGGCGAGCTGCTTTAGTTCCTCCTCCATTTCGCCGCTTCCCACCATATGGATGTGAATCCTGTAATCTTCCATCAGATTTTTTGCAAGGGAAATCATATACTCAGGATGTTTTAACGGAATAAACCGTCCTGCCCAAACAATATGAGTTTGTCCATCCGCATATTTCATCTCCTTAAGCTGTTCTTCCCCGTAATATCTGGTCTCCGGGAAATAACCCCACTTAAACATTTTCCCCGGATAGGCATGTATGATATGAAAATCAGATGGCACATAAGCACCTGCACACAAAAGGTATGCCGGCGACTTGCGGTATCTGATATGCTCTTTATATTTATGAACAAGACCTCTGGGAGAAATCACCTTCCACTGTCCTTCCCTGTAAAGGCGCTCACTGATGCGTATGGTCAGCTTATCCGCATTTAAACGTTCCTGAACCAAATCTTCACGGTCACTCCATCCTGCCAGAAGTACATCACTTTCCATAATCAGCTCACGGCAGCGTTGTTCTTCCTCATACAGACAGCACACATAAGGCAGTTTTCTTCCTTCCTCGCTCCATCCCATATCAATCCGCTCCTGCTCCATCGGCAGTGTCTGAATGAAATGATAATCCTCTCCCCACAGTTCATGACAGGCATTGGAAAATGGGATCTGATGATGATTAATATAATTGGATATAAATGTCACTTTCATTTCGATTCCTCGATTGCTCTGTAAATCTCAAGCAGCCTCAAATAATTATTCTCGCTGTCATGGGTCATCCTTGCACGCTTTCTGGCTTCATTGGAAATTCTTTCCGCAAGGCAGAGTCCGTCTGCCCCTTTGCTTCTATCCCACAATGCTTCAATTTGGTTTGCAAGCGCCTGTACATTCCCTGTCTGAAATAACAACCCATCTCTTCCATCTGCAATCATATCCGGGATTCCACCTGCCATAGAGGCTACGACCGGCACACCAAGAAGCTGTGCTTCCCCCACTGTATTGGGGGAATTTTCCAACACAGAAGCACATACAAACACACTGCATTTCAGAAAACGCTGTTTCATTTCCTCCGCATTCAGCTTTCCGGTCATGACAACATGCTTCTCCAGTTTATGTTCTCTTATTAATGACAGCAAATATTTTCCGTATGCGGACAGCTTCAGCTTTTCCTTAAAGGTTCTGTGTTCAATGACACTGTTTCCTGCCACATAGAGTCTTGCATCAGGATACTTGGGCAATAACAGCGCAAGCGCTTCTAACACAAAATGCATTCCCTTTAAAGGATAATCTCCCTGTCCAAGGAAAATGCTGTGTTCCTCACATTCTCCAAGGTTCCATTCCCCTGCATAAAATTCCTTCCGCATAGTCTCATTCATGGGATAATACAGTGCATGGGGATTGATTCTGGCAGTCCCCTCCCTGTCAAACCGGGTTCTTCCTGTAATATTTCCACATCCCAAAATTGCCTGCGCCTCATTCTCTCCCCTTCGGAGAAACTTTTCCTGCTGCTGCCTGATAGAATCCTTCTTAAGCCAATCGCGGAAAGTCACTCTATTCTGTACTTTTTCCGGCAGATCTGCCATATAGACTTTTCCAATTTCGCCGCAAAGCCCCTGAATACCGATTAATGTTTTCTTGGGATTACAAAATACCCGTACCGATGCCAAAGCATGTGGAAATTCCGTCCCAAAAATGTGAATCATATCCGGCTTAAATGCCTCAAAAATCCGCCGAAATTCCTCCTCCAGCCCTTCATCATAATTCTCCGGTGCATTCAGATTTTCTCTGAATCCATAGCATTCGATCCCCCTTACCGTCAAGCTTAACGTCTCCTGCGCCGGAAAGCATACCCCCAGCGTAAAAGGAGGATTTTCGCTGCACACTCTCTCAAAAATACCGGAAAGCCATCCTTCCCGGTTGCTGTATGATAAATTTAGTTCCTGCCCGATTGCGGGCAGCATGATATTACAGATCCACAAAACTCTGCTCATTTTTCCTCCATTACACAGCCTTACTGTTTCCGCGAATACAACATTTTTTTCAGACGGTTGTATATCCCTGCCGTTTTTTCATTCTCTGCAATTTTCGTCCTTAACGGGGCCAGGGTCATCCATAAAATCAGCCTGAATTTTATAATCTGCCCTTCTGACATATATTTTTCCGTAATTTCCTTATGCTCCCTTGCAGAAACCCTGCGGTTTTCTTTCGTTTCAGAAAACCCGCCTCCCTCATAATCTGCAATCAGGATTTCTTTATATCTGAACTCTACCTTTTCCTGAAATTCATTGGTAAAAAAGCACCACAAAAACTGCTCATAATCTGCGCGTACCCGGTATCTGGTATCAAAAGGGTGAGCGGCAAGAAGCCTTCTGTCATAAAAGCATGCCTGATGACAGGGGACATTGCGATAACACCCAAAGGCATCCAGATGAGGATTGGAGGTTACCTGCTGCCCGGTCAGACGTTCATAAATATTTCCGTAATAAATTCCCGGTACATCTCCTTTCCTTCGCTCATCCTTCCTGCACTCACTTATAAAATCCGCCATTTCTCCTAATACCGTCTTAGAAGTAAAGCAATCCCCGCAGTTTAAAAAATAAATATATTTTCCGCTTGCCGCCTCCGATGCCTGATTCATGGCATCATAAATCCCTGAATCCTTCTGCGAAACCACTTTCATTTTACAGAGTCTTTTTTCCCTCTGCCACTTTTCCGAAAGCTCTTTCGCATATGCCAGAGAGCCGTCCGCGGAAAGACCATCCTTTACAAGGACTTCATAATCCTGAAAACTCTGGTTTTCTATACTTTCCAAAGTTTCCGCCAGCTTTTCCCCCGGATTTAAACACACCACAAGAATCGAAAAGAAAGGTTGCATCATTGTTCTCCTTATCACTCCCTTTAGTTCACATCCGACAGAATGGGAACCATATCGTGAAACATAAAGGTCTCATAAGGCAGAATACGAAGCCCGTCATTTCCTGCCTTCATCAAAATAAATACCATAAAGTACAGGATTGCTGCACCAATTACACCTGCGGTAAACAGCTTCTTCATCTTCCTGTTCTCTATTCCTGTAAGCAGTGCCGGAAGAAAAAAGATATGGGTAATGGTCAGATAATATCCGATTCTGGATATTATCGGCAGGAAGGAACAGCATACATACATGACAAGTGCTCCAAGATTACAATAAAAATAAAATTGATTCCGTCTGTTTCCCTTAACTGTCTTTTTATAATAAATCAAAGAAAAGATCAGAACTGCCAGACATCTTGCAATATTTACAAGGCTGGTTCCTCCTTCTAAATATTCCGTATCTTCATAGGTGGGATAGAGAAACACCACCACCTTCAGATAAAAGTCCTGCAAAAAAAAGAAGGTGGAACAAAATACCGCCGCTACCGCCAGCTGCCACTTCTTCCACGGAAGAGAAGCAAGAATATAAAGCGGAATAATCACCAGTATCGACTTATGCAAGGTCGCCCCCACCAGTACCAGCAGGATAAATTTCATCCATTCCTTCCGCAGCACATACGGAATTGCCACTACTGCAATGGCAAGTGCCAGATAATATCGCACTGTATTAAAAGACTGGAAATAATATCCAAACGCCATAAACAGAAAGAAACTGAATGCAAAGGAATCTGCCTGCCTGTAAATCCCTGTTAAAAACAACAAAATAGTCATAAATGCAAAAAAAGCGAACACCAAAAGATAATTTTCGAACCCGCTCAGTCCATAAATAACTTTTACAATCCAGTTAAATCCGCATTCTGTCGGGACAAAGGCATCGCAATTGACCAGATGCATAAATTCCACATATTTGGCATAGTCGTTACCTACATTTAAACGGCATGCTGCGACCGAAAACAAAAGCAGAAAAACAGATACCATACAAAGTCCGTTCAGTATCTGCTGTCTGCTTACCATATTCTGTTTTACCACACAGTGGTTGTTAACCATCAATCCCAAAAGAACGGTAATTACCGCTACCAAAATATATAAAACCATCGCAATCTCCAAACCTGCCACCAGTGATGCCCACACTCCTGTTTAAGCATCTGCTGTCTGCATCCTAAGCAACATCTCTGCCCTTGCCTTCCCGAATGCCATGTTTCATCCATTCATAGGCTTCCTTTAAAGAGACTTCCTTCAACATCTCTTTCCTGTGTGCATACAAAAAGCGAAGGGAAAAGATTCCCGCCATTCTTCCATAGAGGAAATGATAAAGGACTCCCCTGTCTACAAAGAATTTCTCATTATATCCCTGAAACCAGGTAGACGGTCTGTAAACCTCCTGTCCGATTTCCGCCGTGTCCGCATACACATGCAGTCCCTTTTTCAGACAGTCATGCAGAAACAAGCTGTCTTCTCCATTACTGTACCTTGCGCCTCCTCCAAAAAGCAGAGAAAAGTTCACATTTGCACGGCGCAGAGCTTCCGTTCTCGCCGCCACTGCATAAGTGGGATACCTGCCATAATTGTACCATCGAACTCTTTTCTTTGACCGATTATAGTAAGTCGCCCGGGAAGGGTCTACCTTAAAATTAAAGGCAATCAGGTCTGCATCCGGATTTTCCTCAAATGCCCTGACCACAATCTCCTCATACCCCGGATAAAATACGATGTCCTCATCCGAAAACAAACACAATTCCTGATCTGCACGCTGCAATGCCATATTTCTGTTGAGACCTACGCCTCTTTCTGCCATGGAAAAGCATCGGATCAATCTATCCTTATGCAGATACTGCTGATAACCAAATTGTCCACACTGATTGACGATAATTGCATCCGTCTCAAGTCCCATCTTCTCAGCCAGAGTATTCACTTCTTCGTTTACCGCTGCTACCAGCACCTGCAATTTCATCCAATCATTTCTCCTATGCGAAGTATCTGTTCAGGAACTCTTCATCCGCCTGTTCAATAACCATTCCAAGCACCTGACAATCCTGATTTCTCAAGAAGCTTAAAATTCTGGAGGTCTTGCGTCCGGTATCCGTTCCAAAGGGAAGTAAAATGATGACACCTCCGATTTCTCTGATCTTTCGACATTCCTCCTCCCCAAGGACATTTTCATTGAAAGCAACCACTTCCCACTCACCCTTGGGTTCCGAAACCTCATCCGATGGTATATGCCAGCTAAATTCCTCGTCTGCCTGTATATTTCTGCTAAAACCGTCTGTGCCTTCTCTGTTTAAAAGACGTTCCAGTTCCAGCTTTCTCATATCTCCATGATTATCCATATCTAAAATGGCAAAGCGTCTCTTCTCTCCCATCAGATAATGGATATTGGCTTTCAATTCTCCCGCATAGGGCTGAAGACCTTTTTGATTTCTGGTCAGAATTCCAAGTGCCTTAAAAGGATATTTTTTCTCTATATCCTCCTGCACATATATGGATTCATCCAGTGCATATCCAAATGCAATGAACAGCATTGCCAGTACGCCCAAAATCACTGCACCTGTAATGCAGGCAGCTGTGGTTCTGTCATCCCAATATACTCTCTCAGGTGCCTTGGAACGGACAACCTCAATCTGGTCCAATTCCCTGCTTTCCCTTGCAAACTCTCTCAGTCCGCTCTCCATTGCACTTTGAATCTCACGGACAAACTTTTCATTTTCCCCTTTTACGGTAACGGTAAGCAGCCGGATGTCAGATAAAATTTCTGCCGTGGTAGCCTCCTGCACCTGCTGCCTTTCATATCCGGGCAGCGCCGTCATCACAATATCAAGAATGGGGTCTGTATCCAGAAGATCATTCCATGTATAACCATTATAATATTGATATACCTCGCCGCTCTCATCATGTCCGAAGCTGATATACAGCTTGGACACCGCTTCATATTCCACCGGCATTTTCATGGAGCGCACCACCTGATAGACGATGCCGCCGCAGGTTGCTCCCAGAATTGCCAGCATAAGCACCAGCCATATCTTTTTTTGAAGATACAGCGCCAGCCGTTTCAAATCCATTCCCCTGTTCAGATATTCTTCATTCATTTCCTTTTTCATTTTCTATCGGTTCCCCCGCTTTTAGAGACTTCATCGCTGTCACCTGCGTGTTATCTACGCCCTCTGTACTTTCCGGCGTAATCAGAATTTTTAAGGTCAGCAGCATCAGCTTTAAATCCAGCCATACAGAATAATTTTCAATATAAGATAAATCCAGCTTCAATTTGTCATAGGGTGTTGTGTTATATTTGCCATAAACCTGAGCATAGCCCGCAAGCCCTGCTTTTACTTTCATTCTAAACACGAACTCCGGCATCTCTTCCACATACTGTTTAATAATTTCAGGTCTCTCCGGTCTTGGACCGATAAAGGACATGTCTCCCTTTAAAATATTAAACAGTTGGGGCAGTTCATCAATCCGCACTGCACGGATAAATTTGCCGACAGGGGTAATTCTACTGTCATTTTTGGATGCCAGCCTTGCCACACCATCCTTCTCGGCATCCACCCGCATGCTCCTGAACTTCATGATCCTGAATTCTTTTCCCCCCTGAGTGCAGCGAATCTGTTTATACAGAACCGGACCTCCATCATAACATTTAATTACAATGGCAGTAATCAGCATAAAAGGGGATGCAATGATCAGAAGGAGCAATGCGCACACAACATCAATCAGTCTCTTTGCCACCCTCTGTTCTACCTTCAGCGCATATTCTCTGGTCAGCAAAATAGGAGTATCAAAAAGATGCAGCTGATCCGATCCCTTAATCAGAACGTCCGGAATCTTTGGCATCATATAGACACGGATAAATCTGCTGTAGCAGTATTTGAGAAGACGGTTGCGGTCTTCTGTCGGAATATCCCATAGCACAACAGCTCCATAGCCCTTGTCAATCTCCTCCTCCAGTTTGAGGAGTCCTTCTTTAATATCTATGCATTTTACGATTTTATATTTATCTTTCCTGGATGCAAACTTGCGCAGGATATCATCAATATCACGTTCCCCATGTATCAGGAGCATCTCCCTTGGAGGAAACGCCTTTCTGTAAATGGCATTGCATACCGCAGTCCATGTACCCGCAATCACAAGCTGTATGATTGTCACTACCATAAAGCAGTCAGGTGGAACCAGATTGTTGTTCATCAGCGAAATCTGAAAGTATGTAATCACATTGACAATCAGCAGTGAAAACATCTGTGACAGAAAGACATCCACCGTCTTCAGATACCCGATTTTCAGTCCGCCATAGGTATTGGTAAAGAAAAATAACAGTACAAAATAGATCCCGATAATCAGAAGATGTCCATTCTGATAAAACTTCAGTCCTCTGTTAAAGTTATTAACAATCGGATAATAATAATCAAGCCATATATATGCGTAAACACCGCTCTGCATCAAAAGCCCTACCAGGCCAAGCAGCAGCACGCAAACTCTTTTCGTAGTCTCTAAACGTTTCACTTTAACCTCCACGTCTCCTTACAGTCTTCTGAGCGTTGCCCTGATTGCCCAGCAGAACAGATTATAACAGCTATACGGAAAAGAAAGCTTCTCTTCTCTTCGGTAAAGATTCCAAATTCTTCTGATTGCCTCCAGCTTATTGGAGGATAAGGATTTCGCCGGTCTTCTGTAAATTGCCAGCACCTCATCAAGTCCATAAGCATCAATCCCGCTCTTTAAAATCTTCCACCATGTCGCGGTATCCTCGCTTTTGACCTCCGGCATTCGGATCAAATCCTTGCCGGTCTTTTCTGTATCCAAAAGAACGGTGGTCGTAAAAATTACCGTTCTGGAAAGCGCTTGTCTATAGCTAAGCACCCTGGGCACATGTACAATCTTTCCCGTGCCCTTTGCATTTTCGTCTCCGAATTCATAGGCAGTAAACACAAAGGCAGCCTGCTCCCTTTGCATGAACTTCAGTTCCTTCTCCAGCTTGTCCGGCATCCAAATATCATCTGCATCCAAAAAAGCAATATACCTTCCTCTGGCGTGGTCAATCCCTGTGTTTCTTGCCCTTGCAGCGCCCTCATTTACCGTCTTTTTAATCAGGCGGACTTGTCCCTGCATCCTGTCTGCCACGGCTTCTATCCTTTGCCTGCTGTCATCTAAAGAGCAGTCGTCCACCAAAATCAGTTCCCAGTTTTTGTAGGTCTGGGCGCATACCATAGCAATGGTTTCCTCTATATAAATTCCGGCATTATATACCGGCACGATAATGCTGATAAGTGCATCCGGCTGATTCATCTATATTTCCTCTTTTACAAGATAGATTGGTCTTTTTTTCACTTCCATATACATCTTGGCAAGATATTGTCCCACGATTCCAAGGCAGAAAAGCTGCACACCGCTGATCATGGAAATAATACATACCAATGACGGCCAGCCCGATGTGGGATCGCCAAACAGTGCCTTTCGCACAATCGTAAAAATAATCAGCGCAAAAGAAGCCAGACAGAAAAGCACGCCCAGAACAGCTGCAAAGGCAAGGGGCGCTGTGGAAAATGCGGTAATTCCATCAATGGAATAGAGAAACAGCTTCCAAAAAGACCACTTGGTCTCGCCTTTCTTTCTCTCAATATTGTCAAACTCCAGCCACTTGGTTTCAAAGCCAACCCAGCCAAAAATTCCTTTACTGAACCGGTTGTATTCCGGCATGGAGAGAATCGCATCTACTACCTTTCGCGTCATCAGACGGTAATCCCTTGCGCCATCCATAATTTCTGTTTTAGAAATTTTCCGCATCAACCGATAAAACATTCTGGCAAAAAAGGATCTGATCGGAGGCTCTCCCTTGCGGTCAACACGCCTTGTTGCCACAGAATCATAGCCTTCATTGAGATATTGGAACATTTCAGGAAGAAGAGCCGGAGGGTCCTGCAGGTCTGCATCCAAAAAAACAACGTAATCACCGCGGGCCTTTTCCAACCCTGCATAAATTGCTGCCTCCTTTCCGAAATTTCTGGAAAAGGAGAGAAGGTGGACACGCATATCCCTTTCAATCAGCTTCTTTACTTCAGAAACGGTATTGTCCTTAGAACCGTCATCAATATACCAGAGTTCCAGTTCAATGTCATTTTCCTTGAAAAAGGCTTCATTCTTAATAAATTCCTGATAAAAATCAGCAATATTCTCTTCTTCATTGTAGCAGGGTACAATTGCACTGAGTAATTTCATTTTATAAGTAACCTCTGTCAATACTTATTTTCAAATTAAGCCCATATTATCTTATTATTCTATCACACAAAAATAAATATCACAATAAAAAAGAGTCTGCCTTGGCGTAACCTTTCCGCCCCGGCAGCTCTTCTGTCCTTTAGTCCATATATACAAAGATTCCGACTCTAAATTCTTCCTCTTTTTCTTCAACCGTAAACTTTCCATGGTACTTTTTGACAATTTCCTTTACTTCCTTAAGTCCCAGCCCATGAAAAATTTTATCTTTTTTCCCTGTAAGGAAATTTTCTTCCCTGTCCTTTTGCCTTCTTCCTTCATAAGGATTTCGTATCTCGAGCAAAAATGCGGTTTTGTCTGTCTTTATGCATAAATCTATCTTGCGCTTCTCCGGTTTCAATCCCCTGACCGCTTCCATTGCATTATCAAACAGATTTCCAATCAGAACATTCAAGTCAAGATTGCTGATTCTCACCTCATCTGCTATTTCTATTATCCTGTTTACCACTATCTGAACTTCCCCGGCCACGCACAATTTATAGTTGAGGATAGAATCTATTGCAATATTGCCCGTTTGAATCACATCCTCCTGCTTTCTGATGATCCCAAGCCGTTCTCTGTAGTGTTCCATCAAAAGCTCATACTGCTTCTTCTCCAGATAACTCATCTCCAGCACGCAGTTATTTGCCATGTTATGCCGCATTCTCCGAAGCCGCAGCCACTGCTTTTCCATTTCCTCATAGCGTGCTTTCACATATACATTCTGCTGTTTTAGCAGATTAATTTCAACGGTCTCATTTTTATACGTCTGCATCTTCTTATACATATAAAGGACATCCAGATTAATGAGCAAAAGCAGTCCCGGAACAATCATCTGTACAAACCTAGGAGCCACCCATTCGTTCTGCCAGACAACATAGCAGATGGCAATGCTTCCCACTGGCACAGCAAAAGCCTCTGCCCAATTCATTCGTCTGTTTCTTATATGCTTTTGTTTCCGGCACTCCATAAAAGGAAACATATGCACCTTCCTACTGCTCCAGCAGAAGCATATGCAGCTCCCGCATCTTCATCCTGTTATCCCTGCTGATACCCAGAGTCTCTCCGTTATACAGCACCAATTCCTTAAAATGATATTCCCGTATATATTTTGTATTTACCAGATAAGATTGATGAATTCGGATAAAACGTCTGGTTCGCTGTTCAAGCTCCTTTTGAACCGCCCCAAGCGTTCCGTAAAAGCGATACTTACAATCTCTGCCAATAATATTCACATGTCTGTGCTCGCTTCGAAAATATACAATTTCATCCAGCCTCAGACTATATTGTGCCTTTCCAATGGAAAATGTGTAGGTTTCAACATCCTGCTTTTTCATTTTCATATAGGCATCCATAATACTTTCCAGCTTTTTCGGGCTGATGGGTTTGCAAAGGAAATGAAAGGGGTGCACATCATATGCTGCTTTATAATAATCCTCATATTGTGACACAAAAACAATCGCTGTGATGTAATCCGTTTCCCTGATTTTGACCGCAGTCTCTAATCCGTTCATTTTCTCCATCTCAATATCCATAAAGATCAGATTAAACTTACCTTTACTCTGTATATGCTCTAGAAGTGGGATGCCATTATTAAATTTTTTGATTTTTATATTGATTCCCGAATTGGCTGCCCACACCTCAAGACACCATTTCAAATCATCCGCATATCTCTCCTCATCTTCACATATTGCTATATTGAGCATCTCATCCCATGCCTTTCAAAATTTCAACTACTTATCCTTTGTATAACATTCAGGCTATAGTTTATTATTTAATTTTCATTCTATAAATAACCTAATATGCACAGCTGACAGAATTTTTGTTCTGTCAGCTGTGCATATTTATTCTGGCATTTCTTCTTCAATATGATGTTTCATCAACTGATAAATATAATTATAATTTCGTAGAAACTCAGGCAGCACCCGAATTTCCGTATCCGAAAAATCTTCAATAATAGCTGCAATCTCGTCGCTGTAAACGGATCTGCTTCCTGTTCTTATACTTCCACACAGCAGTTCATCTACGGAGCAGTCCAGTTCGTTGGCAATTGCCACCAGCTTTTCCAGCCCCACCTTGCTTCGGGCATTTTCTACGTTACTGATGTGCTGTGTTGACAGTTCCGTCCGGGATGCCAGTTCGGCCTGAGACATCTTCAGTTCTTCTCTTCTTCTTTTGATTCTTATTCCTAAATCCCTGTAATTTATTTTCAAACGGCATCCATCCTTTGCTGCATATATAACTCTGTAAATATTTTATAAAAACAATTGCCCTCGGAAAATCAATTAGCAAAATAGTTTATTTTTATAATTATAGTTTTCCAAAATTATTTTTAATTTATTTACTTTTTCATGCAAAAAAAGACGAAAGGCAGGGATAATTCCCCGCCTTCAAAAGAAATGGCTGCCCATTACAGAGAGTCTCTCGGCAACGCACTTCTTATTATAATCAATTTATTCTTAAATTTTTATTGATGTAATAAATAGCATCCCCACATGTAAAATTTAGCATCCCGCCTTAAACTGCTCCATGTGGAATTTACAAACCGCCCTTCTTCTGCCCCTGCTGACAGACAACATATCCCCATTACGCATAATAACATGTCTGGGATGATATTGTTCAATCTGCCGTCCGTTTACCAGATAAGACTGATGGATTCTCAAGAACTGATTATTGTATCCGTTCAATATTTCCTCCAGTTCATCCATCTTCTCATAAAAGGCATGTTCCCTTCCATTCTCCATCAAAATTCTGATCATTCTCTTCTCACTTGCAAAATAAAGCACCTGCCCCAGATCAATGTTGAAGGTAATCCTATCGTGTTTAAAGCTAAAGCATTCATGATAGAGCTTCTGCTCTTCCACAATCTGATCAAGCATCCCGAACACTTTCTGTACACTGATTGGTTTCTCCATGAATCTGCATGGATATACCGCAAACATCTGTCTGAAATACCTGTCATATTGAGAAACAAACACAATATCCACCATTCGATTGCTCTCCCGCAGCTTTAATGCCGTCTCCACACCATTCATCCCCTTTAATTCAACATCAATGAATGCGATTAAAAAATCCCCCTGCTGTTCCTGTGCAATTACCATCTCCTCTCCGCTTTGAAAGCTCTCCAGTTTTACCCTGATTAATCTTTTTTCTGCCCAGTCTTCAACTATTTCGGCTAGTCTTTCTACAAAAACCGAAACGTCATCACATAATCCGATCCTTATCATTGGTATTTCCCCTCTCATTTATTTTTGGACAGCTTTTATCTTATCTGCCTTTTATTTGTCAGGGAATCATGTATACCAATCAACTATTTATACATTTATAATGTTAAAACTATTTCTGCTATGCAAGACCGCTTTTCTTATATGCATATCCAAAAAGCAAAAGTGCCAGCAGGATATTGAAAAGGATGACAACTACATTTTCCGTCTCAACCTGTATCGCTCCAATCTGCCCAATCAGATTGCTGATCTGTTGTGAGTAAGCAATCCCCGCAATCTTTCTGATTGTCTCATTGAACATCGACAACATAGGGGCAAAAGCAAAAATCATCATGATCGGAACGGTCAGAGAGGTTGCCATCATCTGATTTTTGCTCCAGGTTCCTATTGCTGCGCCAATGATCATAGAGGTCAGAATCCCCACCGACATAATCGCAACAAAGGCCGCATACTCCTCTCCTGTATATTTTCCGCACAGACCTATGACACATACTCCCAGCATACAGGCTGCCCAGATATAGCTGCCCACCCCCACAAGATACTCTAACGGCTTAACGTCAGCCATCATCAGCACTCTTAATGTATTCTTTTCCTTTTCCTCAGAAATAATTGCTGCCATACTGGTTAATGGTGCCATTCCTATATACATACACGCAAACAGCTGGCAGAAAAAATTTTCCGGCATTCCCTCCAGATTAACTGCTTTTCCCATGATAATTGTAAGGATTGGAAACATAACAAACTGGATTAATACCGTCTTATTTTTAAAAGTATCCTTCATCTGTTTCTGAAAAATTGCAGCAATATTCTTCATCTCTATTCAAAGCTCCTTCCTGTCAGTTCCATAAATACCGTTTCCAGACTAGGTTCTGTAGAATGAATGGTTTCCACTAGTTCTTTCCCGAACAGTTCTTTTAAATCCTCTGCACAAGAACTGTCATTTGCAAATTCAAGAGTTCTGCCATCCCTGAGTCTTAAGTACAGTTTTTTCTGATGATTGTACTTCCTGCAAATTTCCTTCGGTTCTCCATACTCCACAATCCTGCCCTCGTTCAAAAGTGAAATATGGTCACAGAGCTTATCTGCCTCCTCCATATTGTGCGTAGTAAGAAAGATGGTTGTTCCCTTCTCCCTCTCTCTTCGAATCAGCTCATGAATCTCTGCCGCCGTTGCCGGGTCCAATCCACTGGTAGGTTCATCCAAGAATAAAATGTCCGGCTGGTTCATAACCGCCCTCGCCAGAGCAAGTCTCCCCCTCATTCCCTTGGACAGCCGCATTACAGGGGTCTTCTTTGCCTCTTCCAGACCAACCTGTGTGAGCGCTTCCTCAACACCTGTTGTCGGAACACCGTAAATTTTTGCAAAAAGTTTTAAATTATCATAGCAGGACAGCCTTTCATACAGACCAAAATTATCCATCATCATTCCCACTCTTTGATAAATTTCACTGTCCAGTTTTCCGGTATCCCTTCCCAGAAGCTGTGCATTGCCCCGGGACTGCTTAAGCTGACCTGTGAGGATTTTGAACAACGTTGTTTTTCCCGCGCCCGAAGGTCCAAGCAGACCGAAAATCTCCCCTTTTGAAATGCTTAAATCAATTCCCTTCAGCACTTTCCTGTCACCGAAGCTCTTAGTAATTCCTTCCATTATAACTGCATATTTCATCTCTGACCTTCCTCCTGTTCTTTCAAGCGCTTTAATGCCTCCTCCATCTTGCGGTTCTGCATCCGCTCCTTCAGAATGGTAACCAGCATACTGACACAGAAGCTTAACCCGAAACACAAAGCAAACATCAGCCATGGCTCCCACAGATTTACAGGAAACCAATCCCAACAGAAAATCCCGCTAATCATGACAACAAGCACCATTGTGATCATGCCAAAGGTTCTTCCTGCTACTGACATATTTTTAATCAACACATCTGTAAAGAAAACAAAGCGTATTAACGTAATTGCAACCGCCACCAGAAAGAACTGCATTACAGTCGCTGTACTTAACCCTTCGCTTCCCCTTGAAAACATGGTGGAAAATTCTCTCGCATCTTCCCCGATCCAGGCACAGAAAATATTCAGGGCAGCTATTGTAAAGCCAAATATCACAAAAACCTGTCCCACATAATCAAAAATTGTTTTTCTTTCTTCCATTTATCTTACCCCCAGTCTTTCCTTGAGTCCCTCAGCATACTGCCTTGAGACAATGAGCTGCTCTCCGTTTTCCAGCGTAACCTTAATCCTTCTGTTCAAATCCATTTTCAGGGATCTGATAAATTTCAGCTGTAACAGACAAGATTTACTTGCCCGAAAGAACCCACAATTCTCTAACTGCTGTTCCAGTTCATAAAGCTTTAATCCGGTCTCATATACCTTATCCTTGGTATATACAAAAGTTTTTCTGTCTACAGTCTCCATATAGACTACCTTACCAACATCCAGAAGATAGGTTTCTTCTTCCCTTTTTACCATCAGCTGCTTATCCAGAATCCTTAAGGTGGCAAGCACACGCTCAATTTCCGGTGTCAGACGATTACAGGAAATTGCAATCTCTATGTCCCTGATATTCTCATCTACGTTAATTGATATCTTCAACTCCCTCAGCACCCCTTTCTCATACCGACCATAGCACAGCAAATTTCTGCCGGCAAGACCGCCATACACATGTTGCCAGTATTCAGTCATCAAATGCCGATTTTTTTACTTTCTGATAGAGATATAAAGCGTTTCATGCTACAATAGGGAAAATGAACGCATTGTTAAAGGAGTTCAATTATGCTTTTTCAAAATAAGACTACAGAAAAAATAAATTACCTCGAAAACTGGCCTGACCATTATTACGAAGTTCCTACCGGCAGGGAGCGGAAAGAGCTCCTGACTGCTGCTATCAGCCAAGGGCTTGCAACTCCTTCTGATTCCTACCGCCAAAAGCTCTGTGAAAAACGCTTTTTTAGCAGAAACGGCAACGGAACCGCCGATGCTTTCATGTACGCCTGGATGATGATTAAAGCCTCTTCCGATTCAGGTTTTTCTTTCTTTCGTGAGAAAAAACGTAAGCGTGAATTAGAGTCCTACATGGAGTTACTTTGCCTTTATGACTATCAGCAAATGCAACCTAAAGAATTGGAAATACTCAAAGAAGAGTGGTCTGACTTTGCCCGATGCCTGATCAATGCCTGTGCAGGGAGTAAGAACTATTGTTCCACCTTATTCGGGTTTGTTCGCATACAAGATACTGTCATTGCAGAAAAAATTGCCTCCGAGATTTTAATGGTTACACGATATTATCCTGCAAGACTGGGACTTGATGAACCATTTACACCCTTCCGGCAGATTGTCTGCAATGTTTATTGTCAGATGATTGAGAATGGAGAAGCCTATCTGTCCGGCTCTGACTCAATATAAAAAGTGGAGAACCGTGGCAGCGTTTCCGCCTCCACAGTTCTCCATTTAATTAAAAGGGATTAAATTTTTATGACTGTTTCTGACTATTACTTGCAGAGTTTCTTAAATTCATCTGCAACAAACTGAACCTTCGTTCCAACAACTACCTGAACAGAAGTCTTGCTGGGTCTGATTACCCCGGAAACACCTGCAGATTTAATCTTCTTCTCATCTACCTGTGTGTAATCCTTGATTTCCAAACGAAGTCTTGTAATACAGTTATCGATACTTGTAACATTTCCCTTACCGCCAAGACCTTCCAGAATAATGGAAGCTACTTCTGTGTAGTTATCATTTGAAAGAACTACTTTCTTCTCATCTTCTTCGTCATCCTCTCTACCGGGTGTCTTCAGATCGAATTTCAAAATCGCGAAACGGAATACCAGGTAGAATACTACAAATGCTGCAATTCCAAGAGGAATAATCATCCATGTATTGTTTGCTGCCGGAAGCGATGCTGAGAAAAGAAGGTCCGTAGCACCTGCTGAGAAGCAGAAGCCGGCACGGAAGCCAACCAATACGGTAATTACAGTAAAGATACCATATAATGCAGCGTAAATCACATATAATACAGGTGCAAGGAACATAAATCCGAATTCAAAAGGTTCTGTAACACCACAAACAAATGCACAGAGTGCTGCGGAAGCAACCAGACCAATTGCAACTTTCTTCTTATTGCTCTTAGCACACTGGATCATTGCCAATGCTGCACCGGGAATACCAAACATCATACAAGGGAAGAAACCTGACATATACATACCAAGATCCCATGTTACGTCTGCAGAAGTTTCTCCTGCCCAGAAATGTGAAAGGTCTCCAAGACCAATGGTATCAAACCAAAATACATTGTTAAGTGCATGGTGTAAACCGGTAGGAATTAGCAGACGGTTTAAGAATGCGTAAATACCAGCACCGATAGCGCCCATTCCGGCGATTGCCTTACCTACAGAAATAAGTGCACCGAATACTAAAGGCCATACAAACAGTAAAATTACTGAAACGATAATTGAAACAACACCTGCTACGATGGCTACGCAACGCTTACCGCTGAAGAATGACAGCCAATCAGGTAACTTAGTTGATTTAAACTTGTTGTAGCAGGTAGAACCAATGATACCTGCAAGAATACCAATAAAAGGATTGGCAATCTTGTTGAATGCAATCACAGAATTTTCGTTTTCTGCGATAGAAGGCATAATGGTCGTAACGAATCCGGTATTTAACAATGTAGTAATCATTAACCAGGATGCTAATGCTGCTACACCACCGGTACCATCATTGTCTTCAGACATTCCAACACCAACACCAATTACAAACAGCAGTGCCATGTTGTCAATCAATGCCGCGCCCGCCTTTACCAGGAACAACCCCACTAGCGGAAGAAAACCTGTGATATCACCACCCTGCATAGTTGCAGGACAGAGCAGGTATCCGATACCCATCAGTAAACCGCAGATAGGCAGACATGCTACAGGTAACATTAAAGATTTCCCCAATTTTTGTAAAAACTTCATACCCTATTCCTCCTCCATAATTAATCCCTTTTTTATTTTGACCGTTCGTAAACGGCTAAAATACAAATTGTTTATTGTATATCCTAACTATATTTTATTATTTAGTTGTAATACTTATTACATCATCGCCCGGATTTACATCCGATAAGCTGATAGCTTCCACATCTGCATAGTCATCTGTATTGCAGATAACCACCGGTGTTACCGTTTCATAGCCGGCAGCCTTGATAGCCTCTAGATCTGCCGTCAGAAGCAAATCACCTTTTTTAACCTTGTCTCCCGTAGCAACATGGCTGGTAAATCCCTGCCCTTTTAATGCCACTGTATCCAATCCCACATGCACAAGGATTTCCACCCCTTTTGCGGTAGTTAAGCTCACAGCATGCAGTGTGTCAAATAAAAGGCTGATCTCTCCGTCTGCCGGTGCATAAATATTACCGTCTTCCGGGATTACTGCCACTCCCTTTCCCAACATGCACTCGCTAAACGTGGGATCATTGACCTCTGACAAGCTGACTGCCTTTCCTTTTACGGGAGATGCTATTATAATTTTTGCATCTTCTTTTTTCTTAAAAAAATTAAACATTTCACACCTCCTTTATGGTATCTGACGGATAATACTTCTCAGTTTCAGGATGGCTGACGGTGCTACCGAAAGTTCATCAATGCCCATATTGATAAAAGTTTCTGTCAGTTCCGGGTCAGCTCCCAATTCTCCGCAGATGCCAATCCACTTTCCTTCCTTGTGTGCATTATCTGTAACAATTTGAAGCATTTTCAAAATTGCCTTATGATGAGAATTATAAAATGCATCCAATTTTGCGTTCTGCCTGTCAATGGCAAGCGTATACTGTGTAAGGTCGTTGGTTCCTACACTGAAGAAGTCTACCATCTTTGCAAGCTCGTCGCTGATCATTACTGCTGCCGGCGTCTCAATCATGATTCCTTCTTCTACATCCTTATAAGGAATGTTATCTGCCGCAAGCTCCTGCTTTACTTCCGCTGAAATCTGTTTGATCTTAGCTACCTCTTCGGTAGAGATAATCATCGGATACATAATTGACAAATTTCCATATACTGCTGCCCTGTACAGTGCCCGCAGCTGTGTTTTGAAAATCTCAGGCTGTGTTAAGCAAATTCGGATTGCCCGATAGCCCAATGCCGGGTTGTCTTCCTTACCAAGATGAAGGTAATCTGCCTGCTTGTCAGCGCCAATATCCAGTGTACGGATAATTACCTTTTTGCCTGCCATATTCTGCACTGCCTGTTTATAAATCTGGAACTGTTCTTCCTCACTTGGAAGTTCATTTTTACCAATGTACAAGAACTCACTTCTGAACAGTCCCACACCGCCGGCATCATTCTCCAGTGCATATCCCAGATCGCTGATACTTCCAATGTTGGCAAATAACTTAATCTTCTTTCCGCTAAGTGTTACATTCTCTTTGCCCTTAAGCTGCTTCAGCAGCTCCTGTTTTTCTTTTTCCTTCCGGATGTTACCCTTTGCCTCTTCCTTAAGCTCTTCAGAAGGTTCTATGATAAATTCTCCGTTAAATCCATTTACCAGCGCTTCCATTCCCGTCTTCACTTCATCCAAATTCATCTCTGCACCGATTAAAGCAGGAATATTCATGGTTCTCGCCAGGATTGCCGTATGAGAGTTCGTCGAGCCGTGAACCGTTACAAACGCCAGAATTTTGCTCTTATCCAGTGTAACCGTCTCACTGGGTGCCAAATCATCCGCTACAATGATGACCGGCTCCTTAAAATCATCTTCCTGTGATGCTCCACCTTTCAGGCACTGTATCAACCGCTCCGAAATATCTTTTACATCTGCCGACCGTGCCTTCATGTAATCATCATCCATACCAGCAAACATTTCTGCGAAATTATCTCCCGTTACCGCTACTGCATACTCTGCATTTACCTGCTGCGTACGGATAATGTTTTCAATGGATTCCACATAATCCAAATCCTCTAACATCATCTGATGTACTTCAAAAATTGCGGCATTGCTTTCGCCGACTTCCTTTACAGCCTTGTCATAGAGTTCCTTCAGCTGGTCTTGTGCTATGCTTTTTGCACGATGCATTCTTGCAATTTCATTTTCCGAATCTTCTACTTTAATCCGGTTTACTGAAGAATCACTCTTTTGCATCACATAAACTTTTCCAAGGGCAATTCCCTTATAGACTGTCTTTGCTTCGATACGTTTCATGGCAATCTCCCATTTTCATCATAAAAGCTTTGATTAAAGATTAGTCTCAAAAAATTTCTCAATTTCTTTTATTGCTTTATCTTCATCTTCTCCCTCAGCAGTGACTGTAACCGTCTGACCGCATTTAACCCCAAGTGCCATAACCGCCATCAGCCTGGTCAGCTCTGCCTTTTTAGCTCCCGTATCAATGGTAAGCACACTCTTATACTTCTTTGCCTCGTTAATCAGCATTCCCGCAGGTCTTGCATGAATTCCCAATTGATCCTTTACTTGATAGGTAAACTCTTTCATTGTCCTTACTTCCTTTCTTTTATCTTATTTTTCTGCCAGCAGTCTCTGAATGTGAACCGCCAGATACCCGGTTTCCATTCTGTCCAGCCGACTGTTAATTTTATTTTCAATGTATTCACAGATCTTTCCGGCAATTACCATCGCCTCGGGATAGGTTCTCTCCATGAAATCATTCAAGTCAATATTGACCGCTTCTCCGGCTCTGGACCTCATGATAACATAATACAGATGACTTAAAACTCTTGTATATGCCAGAGAATCGGTATCCAGTTCCTTTCCTGCCAGCTCTTTAAGAAGCTGCATGCTCAGATTAACCGTCTGTGTTGCCTGAAGTGTATCTGACACCTGTTCATGAGAAAGTCCTGAATGAATATGTAAAGCAATAAAACCCGCTTCATCATCTGAAATCTCATAATCTGTCAATTCCTTGATAATCTCTCTGCATTTTAGTGCTATGGCATATTCTTTCCCAAATAAGACTTTTATATCAGGAATAAATGGATTTGATACGAAAATCTTTTCTTTATCTCTTCTTGCGGCAAATGCGATATGGTCTGCCAGAGACAACAAAATGTCAGAACTGATCCCATCAAATACCATTTCCGCTTCTTCAATAATTCTTCCTGCTGCCTCCAGATAAATTGGTTCGATTCCATTTTCGGTGCCTATTTCTACATTTCTTCTGTCACCACTTACCAGTGCATATTCTTTCGCACCATCTATTTCTTCCAAATAATCACCACTGCGTCTGCCGAAACCAATTCCTCTTCCTAACAGGATGCTTTCACCATCATGCTTCCACTTAACCAAAAGTGCATTGTTATTTAATACTTTCAAAATCTGGCACATATGAAACCTTCTCAATTTGATCTGTTATGCTTTAAAATAAAAAAGCATAAACTACTCCGTATAACATAGCTACCTATAATAACTAATAACGAATAGTTCATGCCTGCCTTTCCAGTAACACACTATTGAATAAATGAATTATCATAAATTAAGGATAACCGATTCAAAATTTTCTGTCAATTTACACTTTATCAGAATTATCCTGTCTGTTTTTGTATGTTTTGCACAAATGCATTTCATTATCCCGTATTTTCAGCGACATTTTTTACAACTGTGAATCCAATATTTTTCGAGCATCACTGATTTTTTTCTGCGAAGTCTGCCAAATGACATACTCATCCGCAACCGGCAGCCCCATACTCACATTCGTATTGCGGTATAACATGGAACTTTCAATGACTACCTTTCCCGACATGTGATATGCCCTGATTTCGGTGTCTTTCAAAAAACGGCTGATTACCTGTGCGTCCACTCCGCTTCCTGCCATAATTTCAAGCTTTCCATCTGCTTTATGGACAAGCTGCTTTAACAGTTCCATGCCTTCCATGCAGGTATTCTTCTGTCCCGAAGTCAATATCGTGCGGATTCCCAGTTCTTTTGCCTGTTCCAAGGCTTCAAACGGATCGCGGCACACATCAAAGGCGCGGTGCAATGTAACCGACATGTCTCCTGCCTCCTGCATTAATTCTTTCATTTTATTCATGTCCAGACTTCCATCCGGCTGCAGGATTCCAATTACCACTCCCTGCGCCCCAAGCTCACGGAACAGCTTTACTTCCTCCCGGATAATATTAAATTCGTAATTCGAATAGCAAAAATCTCCAAAGCGGGGACGAATCAGCACATGGATTCTGATATCTGACTGCTTACGGATTTCCCGAAAGAGCGCTGCAGTCGGAGTCGTACCGCCAATCAGCAGATTCGAGCAAAGTTCCAAACGGTCTGCTCCCCCACGAGCCGCAGCCATTGCAGATTCTACCGAGTCTACACATACTTCTAAAGTATATTTATCATTTCCCATTTTTATACCCCTTTTCTCCTTGCTCTTTTTCACCTTTTCCTGAATAATCCTTTGACCTTTGTTTCACTTTCACCATCTTTTCTTATCTTTCAATGGATGCCGCCATCCGATGATAAGTATGTCTGATCCCGCGGATTGCTGTAGAATATGCCAGAATATTTTCAGGAAGTGACATGCCGCCATACCCTGCATCTCCCAGATGATGAATATCGGTTCCCGTCATCTTGCACATCAACGCAATCTGCCGGATAGTTGCGGTGTCCGCTCCTTCCTGTGAAGTCCCGATAGCTGTAATTGTTAAAGCCCCAAGGCTGTGAGCATAAGCAACAAGCCCTTTGACATATTCCACGGTAATGCCGGGAACTGTTGCCGGTGCAGGCAGCAAAATAATATCAGCTCCAGCTTCCCTGAAACCAGCAATATCCTCCTTCGTGATGATATTCTCTGCCGCTTCCTCGAGAATTCCCGACGCATGCATCTTTCCTGCAGCAAGAATCAACCGGTCTCCCAACTCTTCTTTGTAAAGACGCAGTGTCCTTTCGATAGCAGCATTGCTGACACCCATTCCCGGATTTCCGGTCAGGACAATCATATCCACTCCCATCTCACACGCTCTTCGGGCATTCTCCAAGGTTGCCCTGCGTCCTTTGGTCATCTGCCACATGGGAAGTGTTTCCCCCTCTTTTCCTTCTTCAACAGGCTCTAAATTAATTCCCACCGGACGCCCAATCAGTCGTTTCAGTTCCTGTATGGTCTTCTCCGGTTCCACATTTTCCATTCCACGGATGATTGGCTTCTCCACGTCAAACATGTTAAGAAGTACCAAATCCGCACCCATGCTTGAGACGAACTCAGCATTTGTAATGTCTCCCAGCATGGGCTGCAGTGTTCCAATCGTTTCGCAGGCAATTACCCTGCCTTCGCTTTTTGCAATGGCTTCCAGCAAATCCTTTTTCCCATATTTTCTGAAATCTGATGCAAAACAATCTAATATTCTTTTTGCCATGATACATACCCCTTTAATTTTATAGCCTTATTATGACCTATTAATCTCCACACATACCACAAGTTATACCAGAGATATATGTAAGTATAAAGGGTGAAAAATAACTTTTCACCCTTTGCTGTATTCCTCTAATGTCTGCTTCAATAGCTGCGAAAAAAGTCCGTCAGAATCATTTCTTCCCGAGCCGGAATAAGAAGTTCCTCTTTCCTCCTGATGTAACCCTCCGGTTCCCGAAATTGCCAATACCGAATTTACTAAGAAAATACTTTGAATTCTGTTTGCTGCGGTTATCCCTCCTCAGTGCATATTTTAACAGTAGCATTTCTTATAATATATATCGGTATATTTTTATAGGACTTTAGTCCTATTTAATCTAATTGTTCTACTATTTTTTTAAGTACTTGTGCCGATTCCTGAAGCTGCTTTTGTTCTTCTTCATTTAAGGGAATCGGAACCTTGGTTTCAATTCCGTCTTTTCCCACAATACAAGGCATGCTGAGCACCACTCCATCAATTCCATGTTCACCATGCATCGCTGTGGAAACCGGAAGAATCGACTTTTCATCCCGAACAATCACTTCACAAATTCTCTTTACCGCCATCGCCACGCCAAAGTAAGTTGCCCGCTTTCTCTGAATAATCTCATAGGCGCTGTTCTTTACCTTCTCCGCAATTTCCTTCGTGGCTTCCTCATGCTGATAATGTCCTCTCATCTCGCAGAAGTCGTTCAATGGAATCCCCGATACATTGGCACTGCTCCATGCTGCAATTTCACTGTCACCATGCTCGCCAATAATAAAGGCATGCACACTCCTGCTGTCTACTCCCAAATGTTCTCCAAGTCTGTGCTTTAACCTTCCGGTGTCCAGCACCGTTCCCGAACCAATGACACGATTTTCAGGAAGACCTGATAATTTTTGTGCCACTTGCGTCAGAATATCTACCGGATTCGCTACAATAAGAAGGATTCCTTCAAAATTCCTCTTCGCAATTTCAGGAATAATCTGCTTAAAAATTGCCACATTCTTATTTACCAGATCCAGCCTTGTCTCGTCCGGCTTTTGATTTGCCCCCGCAGTCACTATTACAATTCCTGCATCCTTGACATCATCATAGCTGCCCGCATAGACCTTCATCTGCTTGGCAAAGGGAATCCCGTGGCTGATATCCATGGCTTCTCCTTCCGCCTTGCTCATATCCGCATCAAGCATTGCGATTTCGGAAAACAGCCCACTCTGCATCAGGCTGAAAACCGTGGCTGAACCTACAAACCCACATCCTATCATTACTGCTTTTCTGTAATTTACCATTTTTTATTTCCTCCATTCCGATAATTAAATATTGTGTTTGTCCTGTTCTTTATGTTCACTGTTTAACTCATCCATTAAACCGGAAGTGATTTGTCCCCTTCGGATGATAATTCTATGATTTCGTATAATCTTCTTCTCAAACCTATTTTTCTCCCATGTTTATTCTTTCCTCTTCTTTGCTACGTCAATCAGTTCCTTTGCCTCATCAAAAGCACCCGGAAGATAGGCTTCTGTCCACTCCTTGCCAGCCTTCTCCCACTTCTTGATATCTCCCCACCCGGTCAGCACTTCTCCCGAAGCGGATACCGTCTTCTCCCCAAAGACATGCGGATGACGTCGGATCATCTTTTCGCTGATGCCGCAAATCACATCATCCAGCGTAAACAAACCTTCCTCCTCCGCAATTTGAGCATGCAAGACTACCTGAAGCAGTAAATCCCCAAGTTCTTCCTTTAGATTGTCCGGGTTACCTGTATCTTCCAGAATATTGATTCCACAGATTACCTCGGCAGCCTCCTCTATACAGGCAGCCTTCAAACTGGAATGCGTCTGCTCGCGATCCCACGGGCAGCCTGAAGGAGCCCTCAGCCTGGCAATTATATTTTTAAATTCTTCAAATTTGGTCATAGACTCTGTCTCTTTCTAATTGCATAATATTGATGATGTTAAGTATCACTTTTAGTATACTTGCATAACTTATATAATTCAACACAAACAGGAGGCAATTCATATGAGTGAAAACCGTTCTGCTTCTCTTCCCAAGGCTGCTCTGGATGAAATTCCAACAGTCAAAACATCTGCTTTCTGACAAACAAAACATGGCAGTCAACCAATTGCGTATTGGTGTGCATATAATAACAGCTTTCTGCTCTTACAACAGAAAGCTGTTTGCTTAAATGTTACACTTATCAATCTTCATAAATCGGTTCAAAGTCATCTGCCCCATGACCGCACAGCGGGCATGTGAACTCAGCAGGAAGCTCGCTTCCCTCATAAACATATTTACAAATCTTGCAGCGCCACCCTATGATTTTCTTGTCTTCTGCCTTTTTCTCCGGCTTGGGTTTTACCTTGTTCTGATAATCTGCATAGGTAAGCGGTGCCTGATCGCTGAGCACCTTTGCATCCTCCACCTCTGCAATAAAGAGTGTATGACTTCCTAAATCCTGACTGCTTACTACCTTACAGTTGAGTACGGCACAAGCCTGCCATCCCATGTAAGGAATCCCGTTTCCATCCTTTGGAAGATTAATATCAGCGAACTTATTTACATCCCTGCCCGACTGGAATCCAAAATGTTTGATAGTTTCAAAGGTACAGGTCTGATCTAACATACTCAGTGCAAAAACTCCACTTTGCTTAATCAGTTCACAGGTATAGTTGGTATTGATTACGGAAATCGCTACCCTTGTAGGGCTGTTAGCTACCTGCATACAGGTGTTGGTAATACAACCGTTGGCAATTTCTCCTGCCTTGGTTGACAGCATAAAAACGCCATAGCTTAAATTATATAGTGCTTTTTTGTCCATAGACTTAACCCTCCATTTGTAATTAAGATTATTCCCGTTTGCCGGTATATCCATCTATAATAGTTTATCATATTATTCAGTATTTTAACATTATTTTTCTTTACTTATATTAGTTATTAATATCGTCGTTTCCGTCTAAAGCTAACTCTTCCCGCACTTCGTCAAAGGTCTTTACTGCTGCCGGATGTTTCCCGTGCTCTCCGATATGCTTTTCCATCCACACCATATTGTACCAGCGGTCAAACTTGTACCCGCACTTGTAAAACTCTCCCACCAGCCGGTACCCTAAATGCTCATGAAACTGCACACTGTTGTTGGTAAGATATTGATCCTCAGCCTCCGTGTACGCAATGCAAGCGTTCAAATTGAGGATGTTCTGCATGGCAAGAGCTCTTTCCAGCGCTTCATACAATTCTCTTCCTACTCCTGTTTTCTGCTGGTTTCTTCGAACATAGATTGTCGTTTCCACTGCCCAGTCATATGCCGCACGCCCCTTAAAAATATCTGCATATGCATATCCTGCAATTTCCCCGTTTCTCTCAGCAATGAGGTAAGGGTATTTTTCCAACACATGGCTGATTCTTTTCTTGAATTCCTGTACAGTCGGCACAGTATACTCAAAGGTAATTGCTGTCTTCTCTACATATGGAGCATAAATTTCGAGTAATTCCCCTGCATCCTGTGTCGTTGCAATCCTGATTCTGATGCTTTCCATTCTAAGTCCTCCCCTTTTGCTCCATTTACCAACAAACATATTTTACCATGTCAGCTAATGAAATTCATTCATATTTTCACAAAAATGCGGAGCAGTTTCCCACTCCGCATTTTTAACAAGCCTTTATTCTCCAAGAAGCTGCCGTTCAATATCCTTGTCCGGCCAATATCCCCAGGATTCAACAATTTTTCCATCTTCCACCTTAAAATTCTCCAATGCCTCAAAGCTGATTGCCTTGCCGGTTGCGGCAATTCCCATACACTCACCTGCATGAATCCCCTCATAAAGCACCCTGGTGGCAACCATTCCATTTTCAGCAAAAATATCCAACATTTTTACATTTAACTCTGAAAATTGTTCCGCAACGATTTTTAAAATGCCTACTGCATCTTTATTGCTTCTTGCCCCCGCAGGACTATGGTCAATATAATTTTCAGCCATACATTCCATAACAAAATCATAATTTTTCTTTTGGTATCCTTCGTTGAAAAAACCTGTCACAATCTCTTTTTCTGTCATTGTAGCTTACCTCCAATTAATACTCTGTGAAAAAATCATTTATTTATTATCTGCTTTTATATTATCACAGGTTACGATAAATACAATAGGTTAATCGCGTAACCTATCACAAAAAAAGAACGTGAAATTTGTGCAACTTCACGTTTTTTGTCAATGACGTTCCCCTATTCTGCCCGGGATAAGGCTTTACGCACTCCATTCACACGCGTCGACACCACTGCTCCAAGCGGTACCATCCTGATATCCACACTTCCGTCTGTTTTCCTCGTAATAAGCGTACCACCTCGCTGTATATATCTTTTCTTAATGCCCTGATAGCCAAGATAATCAATTGACATCCCATAAGTCATCTGAATTCCCTTGTATATAAGCGACAGCGTATTTAAGTGATCATGTCCGCAGAACATCCATTTTATTACCCCGTTCTCTACTGCTCTGTCAAAAAAAGTGCTCTCAAACTTGGAAATACCAAAATACTCATTTTTCTCGCCAACACTGCCATGACAATAGATGACACTCTTGTCGCCGAGCTTCATTTTTTCATAGGCCTCCTTAAATTCACGAAGCGGCATATGAAAAAAAGCCATAGCATTCATGTCAGGATACTCCTGCTTTAGTGCATTAAGCCGCTCCATGCACCAATCGACCTGATCATCCTGAATGCGGTCGAAGCCACTGTAAAACCATCCTCCTTCTCCATACATATTGGAATCAAGCATTACCAGCGAAAGAGGCACTTTTCCCGAATCATCAACTAATTCTATCAGAAAGTTGCCCACACCCGTAAGCTCCTTCCTGCCTTCTGTAAAGATACAGTACTTTCCTTTTTTATACAGTTCTGCCAGCTCTTCCTTATTACAATTCGAGCCTATCTCACAATCATGATTACCAAAAACCAGCGTATAAGGAATTTCAAAGCTATCCAGAAATGCCATCAGCTTCTTGGCCTGATTGCGGTTATTAAGAGTTCCTGCCTTTGGCAAAAATGGAAATATTGAATCTCCAGTAAGTACCATCATATCCGGCCTAGATTTTTTTATCAGTTTTCTCACAGCATCCAGTGCAAGCTTGTCCCTGCCCTTTGATAAAGGACCAAATCCCAGATGCAGGTCAGTCAGCTGTAAGATTTTAAAATCCCTGCCCTTCGGTATTTTTAGCGTAAATGTTTCATCATCTATCTGTTTTAATCTTTCTGAACGATACATGGGAACCTCCTAACTTAACGGAATAAGTGATCCCACAGCCGACACAATTGTGGATATAACCATAAGTACCTGAAAAGGCACAGTTCCTATCACACCGCATATTGGACTGGTGCCGGCTTTCCGCCTTGATTTGCCATAGGTAAGCACAAGCATGATACTGACAAGAATTACCACGCCACTCATGATTCGTGTCAGAATAATAAAGCTGTTTACTCCAAAAATTGCAAACAAAATACATGGAACCGTGGCAATAAGCCAGCTTGTGCGATTTCCAATGCCAACCTGCTCATGCACCACATCACGCAGCGCCAATGTATTTGACCAAAACGTAGTCAGCAATGCAAACAGTGAGAAAATTCCAGCCAGAATGACTGCCCATTTGCCAATGCTCTCTCCAAGCTGCATATAGGCAATCTCCTTATTGATTTGTCCTTTTGTTCCAAGCAGCACCGTCATTGTCACAATCAGTACAAATGCAGAGGACAGGCCAAAGCCAATGAATATGGACTTTCTTATCTTGCCGGGATTCCCGTCAAGTCCCTTTACGACCTGAATCACCGCCTGATTCGCCGAGGTTGCAAACACTACCATACTGTAAAGTGCAAGAAGATTGTTCCAGTGAAATGTTGCCGTATAAAGCGCATTTACAGGATGCATAAATGTTCCAACTGTCATAACTGCCACAATGCCCATGAGAAGTACCACCGCATATTTCTGTGCAATTCCAACTGCCTTCATTCCCATGAACACCACGCTTCCTGCAATAATATAATAGACAAGCTGTGCTGCCCACATAGGCATTCCAAACCAGTTTGTGAAAATCTGGGCACCACCATTAATATTCCCGCTTACACCAATCATTATCGCCAATCCATATACAGCAAATACAACCCAGCTGAATATTTTCTTTGCCACACCGTGGAACAATTCGCCCTCAAAGCTTTTGACCAGCTGTACGCCTCCATTGTTATAAGATAGTTCTGCAATGATCAGATGCAGAATCACATTAACAAGATAGGCAAGCACCACCATCCATACCACATCCAGCATGCTGTTCTTTGTCGCCAGATAGGGCACTGCAATAATTCCAGTTCCTATACTGTTTCCCACGATCATGCTGATTGCCTCAAATGTAGTTAATTTTGCTTCTGATTTGATTCCCATATTCTGTATCTCCTAATGGCAAGCCCGCGAACAGGGCTCTTTCATTGCATAATATCCAATGTAACCACTGTTACCAGATATACAATATCAAATAATGTTTCAAAAATTGCCTGCATAAACTCTTCCTCCTGTTAATAGTAAGCTAGCACTGTCAGCAGGAAGCTTCCAATGCAAGTTGCAAATTCTCATCAATATACTCTATATAGTCCTTTCTGTTTACACATTCCTTATTATTCTGATACCATGTATATGCCTCTTTTAAGCCTTCCTCCATTGCAATTGTATCCTTAAGCAGATCATTTTGTGCTGTGGTGTCCAACTTATATTCGTAATCATAAAAACTAAAGAATTTTCTAAAATCAGTTTCAGAATATACCTCGGCATATTCCACTTCTGCTCCGACTGCCCTGTAACACATGGCAGCCCAGTCACGCACAGATATTGTATCCGCATTCCCCACATTAAATATATGATGCTTAGGATGTTTTTCTAACACGCTTTCAACACACCTGCACAAATCCCTGACATGAAAGAACTGTAACTGCATTGTTCCATCCTTAGGAAGATAAAATTTGCGGTTTTTTTCAGCACATTCAAACACAAACGCTTCTCGATACACATTATTCATAGGTCCATACAAATATGGCGGTCTAAAGACGTATGCAGATGGCACTTGCTGTAAAAGAATCTGTTCTGCCTCAATTTTCCCTAATCCATATTGCCCCCAGAATTTATTCTGTCCGACATCTGCTGTTTCTACAAATGGTTGTTTCTCATGCTCCGGATATACAGCACTTGAACTAATAAGAATATAATCCTTAAACCCGCCTAATGCATCCAGCAGCATTGAAACATCCTCTCCGGTATATGCCGTAACATCCAGAACTGCATCAAATATGTATCCTTTCAACACATCCCCGAGCTTATGTCTATCTGCTTCTATTAGTTTAACATTTTCTAATTGCTGATGTGTCCCCCTGTTAAGCACATACACTTCCTCCCCAAGCTGCGCAAAATACTCTGCAATATACTTACTTACGAATACCGTTCCACCTGTAACTAATATTTTCCTCATGTTGTTTCTTCCCTCATTCTCTCACCAGATTTTTCGACCACTGCTCCCTGTTTATTTCTTCTCAATTAATAAATGATGAAAAAATGCAATGTCCTTATATTCCTCCATGTCTGACACCCGCATTTCAATCTCTATCATTTTATCCTGCCAATCAGCATCCTTGTGCATTTCCTGATTTTGTTGCATATCCCAGAACGTTCTCATTCCAAGTGTTTTTGTAATTTTTAGTTCAGGGCACCATTTTTCAATATCCGAATCTTCATAATAACGGATTGCTCCATACTTCGATGTCATCCCGTCATTTCCATCCAGTAAACTATGCGCATGCTCAAAATCATTCAGAAGAACCACCATTTGCATGACTCTTCCTGCGCGATTATGCTTTACAATTGAAATCTTTCCATCCGCTTTAAGCACTCTTGAAAGTTCTCTAATAATGTCTTCTCTATCTATGGCATACTCCAAAACATTATGACAGATAATCATATCAAAGGTTTCATCAGCAAATTTACGCAATTCATCTGTACTGCCAATTATCTGCGTATATTGATGATCTGCCCATCTCTCATTTACACTTTCTTTATCCGGTTCAATTGCCGTTACATCGTTATTTTCAGCCAAATAATTTGCCGTCACTCCAATACCACTGCCAAAGTCAAGAATTTTCTTATCTCCTATGCCTCCTAATTGCTGCCATACAATTTTCTTCATTAAACATTCCCATGGCGGTAAATCAGTAACCAGATTTCTCATTATATCAGCTCCATTTCTTATGATCTTGATAAAATTCTTTAAGATCTGCTTTTACTTCATCTGAAAGCATCGTCTTTTTTACCCCTTGTATCGCACCCTCAAGTGCCATCAAACGATGAATACAAGCAGTTTCATCAATTTCCTGTATTTTCAACCATGCCTCTTTTGCTCCAATTTCTTTTAGCTGTGACGCAGTGGTAATTCATATTCAAAAGATGCTTTGTCTGTTTCAAAACGAAATACAGGACTTCCGTTCTTACAAAACCGGTACCAAGCTCTGCAGGCTGCTCCTTCCTGAATCGTTCTTTTCATATTTCCCACCACTGGAGCTTTCAAGGGACATTTGACTCTTTCCAGCAGACAAACTTCCAGTTCCATGTCACCCTGTACAATTCGGATATTCCCATTTTGAATCTTTACCACTTTCGCTCCCAAATAAGTAGCCAGTCTATATTCCTTCCCATGCCACAGGATGACACCTATAACACCGGTAAAATGAACCCCTACCATAGGAATATCTGCCACAGACAACATCAGCGATCCACCTGTAAAAAAGCATTGCGTCCATGCATATTGTTTTGGAAACGAGCGTCCTTCATCCCCCTCCCAGTAACCTCTTGCATTTCGAAAATAAAAAATCTGATCATTGATGCACAGGGTTCCATTTACCGTATGTCCCATACTCCACACACTGTGGCGGCATTCCAAAAATGGAATCATAGCAAACGGCCCCATAATATCATATCGTAACGGAGAAAGTGTACCAAAAACCAGATTTCCGTTTACTGTCAGTCCGGGTATTTGTATCTTCAACTGCAAACCATTTTGGCCAAATTGATTTTCTCCAATCCAAAGATTCTTTCCCTGCTTTCTAAACATTTCCGGTGGAAATATAATGTTCCAGACATCATGATCCGTAATCATCTGAATGGAACAGGTGCGTTCCTTTCCACTTTGGTGTACTGCCGGGATCACTGCCAGAGTCTGTGATGCGGACTGACATTTCATATACCAGCCATAAAATGTACCTTTCATATCTTCTGCCTCCATCGATAAATACTTTTAAGTATTTCCCATGAAAGCTGAATCAATTCATTTCCTTCTTATGTTTCAAATTTTCTATATGCAGTTATCATAATATGCTGCAGCAGTCATACTTTAATTTTAACTAGAGCCTTTAGCATAGGCAAACATCAATGTTTTTCAGCGCTTTCACGAATACTTAAGATTATACATGATATTAAGCAGTTCTGTTCCTGTTTTCGTCCGAAATACATTTTCCCTGAAGGTGCAAATGCTCTCCGGGCTTAATTCATCTTCATATGCATTTACCAGAAAGTCTGCCTCCAGTAATATCTGATAGTCTTCTCCATCCACGCCCATATATGTATGATGATGCCCAATCAAATAACATACCCTGTCTATTTCTTCTTTTGTTACTTCTAAAAAATCTTCCAGCATTTTTCTTGCATATGCCGGTCCTTCCTGTTCCTGCAGCTTGCCGTCACAGCGACCATATTTTACTTCGCTGGGACGAATGCCTATATCATGCAAAATCGCCGCAATATCAAGTATTTTTTGCTTTTTCTCATCCAGTCCTTCTAATTGACCAATCATATGAGCATACTCATATACTTTAGTGAAATGCTGAATCCGCTTTGGATCTCCTTTATCAAACTCTATCATTTTTAAAATCAAATGTTCGTTCAACATGTGCTCTCCCCTGTATGTATAAAACAAATCTGAGGCAACAAGTTTCTCAATATTCTCTTTATATTTGCTCAAAGCCATACTATTTCCTACGACAATCTCGTCAAAAAGTTCAGTTCCTGTTTTTCTTTTCAAAATCAGTTCTACAGGCCTTGGATTTTTTAATTCATTTCCTTTTATCAAGGATTTCGGTCTTGCTTTCTCTGATTCAGAAAATCCCAATGTACAATTACCATCTGCTGTCGCAAAAGAACAAATCACTTTATTTTTCTTAAAGCTTTCTTCTGCTTGCAAGCCCGCTTTGAAAAGTCCCATAATATCAGGTAATACTTTGATTTTTCTTCGTACAGTGCCTTTTACATCTTTCTCATCCTGTCCCCTTTTTACAAAATCAAAGTCCTTCTCCGATAAAGTCCCCTCGTAGCACATATCAAAGAAACTCTGTGCATTTATTTGTGAATGAACTCCTGTCAAATGCTGGAAGTTATCTTCTTTTGCTGCAATTATGTAATAGTCTTTTTTTACAAACGCTTCCGAACAAATTAGATATTCACAATCCACATATACCTCTTTATATTTTTTCGCTGCTTTTATGATTTCCAGGCGGACACGTTCCTTAAAACTTTCTTTCGCCATCATTACTCCTTTGTTATGAAAAAAGGATGACTACAGTCATCCTTTTCCGATTTTTAGCAGTTTACTCTGTAATGGGAATGAGTTTTAGGTCTTCATCCCGACCACTGGAAACGGATTTAAAGTCGCCGTTCCGACTATAGTATCTTCTTTTACTACCCTAAGTATACACTACCATATGTCAAAAATCAATCATCAGTGCTTTTTCGGATAGCGTAAATTAAAGTTTTTTCCTGCAACGTAACAATACACTTAAAGCAAGCCGCCTAGAAATTACCTTTTTAATACAAACTCTTGAACCGGACTTCCAAACTCTTCCGTCAGCTGTCCTTCGACAAAACCTAATCTTTTGTAAAACGCTCTGGCTGCAATTCCTTCCTGCACTCCCTCTCGATATGTCGTAACAACAACATCTCTTTGAGGATCCATAAATGTAAGCATATAGGACACCATTTTTTCTGCAATATGCTGTCTGCGAAATTCAGCATCAACAGCTAAAAAACAGAGCATGTTATGTTCTTTTAAAAATAACAATGCACCAACAATCTTACCCCCATTTTTTGCGCAAATTGCAGACTTCTTACTTATAAAATCTAAAACAGCATTCCTGTGTTCCTCCAAAGCCTCTTTGTTTTCAAGTCCTGGAAAGTTTTCTTTGACTTTATCTACAAGAAGCATCCAATGACCAATATCACATTCTCTTCCAAGTTCGATTTTCACTTTATCCACTCCAAAATCTCGTTTTATGCACTGTTACCCCAACAAAAAACCTATTATTTATCAGAGCCTATTTCTAATCCAATGTCTAAAGAAGTCCAGTTCCGATTCCGTATGAAACCAATGCTCTCCACCTTTTTGTTCTATCAATTCACATCCAAAACAGTCCGAAAAACGTTTCACATAAGAATACTCGGATAGGGTATCCATTTCACCACGAAGTATATATGTCTCATGGGGCCAGTTTGTAATTGGATGTTTGCAGACATATTCATAATAGGGGAAATACAGAGTCTCTATGTCATTTTCTACTATAACCTTTTTCTTAAACTGCTCCTCTGTGATATGACAATAATTCATCAGATTGTGAATAATACGTTCCATGTCTGTTACAGGCGAAAGAAACCATACACGGTCTATATCAATATCTGCAAAAGTAAGCAACTGAAAATACGCACCCATGCTACAGCCAAAGAGAGAAATCTTTTGTGTCTGTTCCTTTGCATAATCATACATAACCATCAATTCTCGCACACATTCATCCGGCATAATAAGATCTGTTTCGTAAACTCTTTCTCCATGCTGCGGCAAATCAAAACTAAGAATTTGATATCCTTGTTTTATTGCTTCATCAGCAAGAATCCACATACAATCATCAATTTTTGAAGAATGACTGCCATGTGCTGCAATGATAGTTTTGTCGCTCCGTTCTCCCCATATTATAACAGGGATACCCTCAATTTTTATTTTATTTAAATTCATATCATTTCCCTCGAATTCGGTAAATACAATTACACTATTTTTGACGTACTGATTTTAAGCTACCATACACATTATAACACTTTAATCCCAAAAGAGCACATGGTTCTCTTGGTATGCTTACTCACAACTAGGTCGAAGAGTTGCAAGTATGTATCCCCAAATCGAAATTACCATTTCTTCCGCAGTTACCAATCTTAATTCAATAACATCACTCATTCCATACACCTCTTCCGTACATAGGCAAGATACTCTTTGCTATCTTGCTCTGATTAGTGGTCGCCATAACAAAAAATCGCACCAAACGTTCATTGTCCAGTGCGATAATTCCAATTATAAGGTATATGAAATACATCACTTACATTCTGGTTTTATGCACTAGACTAAAAGACCTACCGGCTATAAACTAATGCATCACCCCTGCAAAGCCTATAGCTAAGTACGTCTATAATACATGTACACATAATATCTTGAATGTAAATTCAGATTCATTTGTATATTCTCCTTGGATTTTTTAATTAAACTAACACTATTTTCCTCTTGTGTCAACATTTTTATAAATTAGCATTTTTTCTTAACCAAAGTACTGACTTATTCAGTGCCTCAATAGCCGCACTTAATCTCCTCTTTAATAGCAAACATCCCAGCACAAACACCGCACCGCCCAACACAATAAATCCACCCCAAAGCAGATTCCAATAAGTTGCATTCACATCAAACATTGCCAGTAACAAATCATGCCAAAATTCTATCCCTGTTGCGATAGCAAACAGATCAAATAACACATATCCACCACCGCACAGATATATCCACCGCCACCAATAGTTTTGATGCAGATTTCTGAAGAATGTAATCATTCCCAACACACAAAGCACCGCTAATATGCCCATTAGCACAAAGTAAAATATTCCTTTACTTTCCATTACACCAATCCAAAATGCAGCGTAAGACTCTC
Organism: Bacillota bacterium; assembly: GCA_029226935.1. Classification (GTDB taxonomy): domain Bacteria; phylum Bacillota; class Clostridia; order Lachnospirales; family Lachnospiraceae; genus Suilimivivens. The sequence continues at coordinate 43,199 of JAQXYZ010000078.1, forward strand.
TATCGACAAGTCCCCAGATTCTATGTAAATGAAATATTCCAAAAAATATAAAAAACCATGGTTCAAAACTATATATTTTTTTCATCTTTCCCTCGTTTCGAAAACTCTACAATCATTTGCTTTTCTTGTTCCGTCAAACTACTCATATGACCTCATTCTCTAATCTGTGTAATCTGCTTGAGCGTAGCTGCAAAGTCAAATTATACGTCCGTCCCATCTTCCAGTATTTCTTTCATCCTGCTTGTCAGCTCTATATATTCTTCCAGTACATCATTATGGTGTGACCGGATATAATCCGTATCTCCTTCTTTTGCTGCCATTTCCAATGCTTTTGCCTCCCCAGACAAATGAACAGCACCTATTGTAAGTGAGGTACTCTTTAGTGCATGCACAATGGTTCTATAATTATTCCAATCCTCATCAGCAAAAGATTTTTCTATCTTTGATGCCTTATCATCTGATTTCATATATTCTTTCAGCATTTCTACATAAAATCCTTCTTCATTCATGCAGTATACAAGTCCAGTCTGCACATCTAACCCTTCCAATTTTTCCAGCTGTTGCATTTGCTCCGTTTCTGACTCATCTATATGTTCTGACTGCGCCATATCTTTAGAATCCTTTATTTCTTCGTTTTCACAAACAAGCTCTTTGGGCAGATATTTTAGGAGCATCTCCAGAATTTGTGTTTCCTGAATCGGCTTTGTTAAATAGTCGGTGAATCCCACTGCCATGTATTCTTCTTTTGCTCCTACGATAGCATTTGCTGTCAGCATAATAACCGGTATTTCCCTGTTAGGGTTGTTCTGAAGCATCTTCATATTTTGCAATGTTTCAATGCCATCCATTTCCGGCATCATATGATCCAGAAAAACAATATTATACTGCTTACTTTGTACACATTCCAGACATTCCCTGCCACTGACTGCTGTATCAATCTGTATTTTTGTTTCTTTCAGAAGACCTTCTACTACCTTTAAATTCATCTCCACATCATCCACAACAAGAATCTTTGCTTCCGGTGCCACGAAAGACAGTGTATTGCTATCTGAAGTATTCAGGTACTGCTGATAACGTTTGCCAAAATCCCCCATAGGTTTGGCATCTACTATTTTCTGCGGTATTTTAGCAATAAAACAGGAGCCTTTTCCATAAGTACTATCCACGAAAACCTCCCCACCCATCAAATCTATCAGATTTTTTGTAAGGTTCAGCCCCAGCCCCGTTCCTTCGATATTACGATTGCGTTTTTCTTCTATCCGGGTAAATGCCTCAAACAGCTTTCCTAAATCTTCTTCCTTGATTCCGATTCCTGTATCGGTAATGGATATGACAAGCTGTATCCAGTCATCCGATTTTTCTTCGTAATCCAGGCAGAATGTAATTTTTCCCTCTTTTGTATATTTCACAGCGTTGGACAGAAAATTGTTGATAATCTGTCTAATCCGAACTTCGTCCCCATATAACCAGGTTGGCAGATTTTCATTGACCTGCATTACAAATTCAACCGGCTTATTTTCCATTTTTACTTTTGTTAAGTTATAACAGTCATTTAAGATTGAAAACAATTGATACTTTATCGGCAGAATTTCCAGTTTGCCGGACTCAATTTTGGATATATCCAGAATATCATTGATAATCGAAAGCAGTGATTGCCCTGCACTCTGGATATTTTTGGCATATTCCCTTAAGTTCTCATCCTTACATTCTTTTAAAAGCATGCTATTCATACCCAGGATGCCATTGATTGGAGTGCGGATTTCATGAGACATATTGGCAAGGAACTGGCTCTTTGCTTCATTTGCCTGAACAAGCTCCTGCAACATATTTTTTTCCTTTGTAAGGTCATACACAAAACAGACAATGCAGTATGGATCTTCATGAAAATCTCTTGCAACAGAAAAATTAAGCGAACAGCTGATATCTCCATGTGTGGATACCAACTCCGCTACTCCTTTGTTATCCTGTAAAATTGTACAAAGCAGTCTCTCGACTTCCTCTTCTGTACTCTGAAACAGTTCAGAAAGCTTCTGATTTTCAATCTTTTCGATTTTCAAAAGTTCCTGCCCATAATTATTTGCCAAAAAAAGCCGGAAGTGCTCATCAAAAATCAATATAGCGGTGTTTGCAGACTCGTAAATATATTGGCTCAGATTTCCTACCGTGATACTGAACGCATTAAACTTGGTGGCCCAAAACCACGTAATCATATAGGTCAGAAACATCCCATAAGCAGAGCTTGGGAAAGAAGGCTTTCCTAGCATCGGCAGAATCGTATCCGGAATAATGGAAAACAGGATGGCCAGATTAGAGAGAATAGCAGCCCTGACATAATAAACCTGACGTGTCCGTTTTTCCTTATGCACCCAAATAATGGCAATGCCGACCATCGTTACCGCGACAAATACCAAAAATAAATTATGTATCATTCTTGCAAAGCTATTTGTTGAATAATAGCACATTCTCCCATCCATCCGCACAAAGGTATGATGATCGGGTATGAAAAAATACAAATCTATAGCAACAAAAATTCCAAATACAACTGCATAAGTACGAAACAGCCACTTAGAAAGCTCAACCATATAAGCAATCATCAGCGCTTCTGCCATCATAAAACACGAAACGCCTACCAACCCAATTGCCCGAAATACAGCTGCCTGTTCTGCAGTTTCCGTAAATCCCATAATACCATAGCCACCACTCCATAAAGCCCCAAAAAAGCCCATTGCAAGCATGTAATACCGCAAATTTCCAGCATTCTTTTCCCTCAAAAAATAACTAATTCCACAAATTGCAATAATTGTACTGAATACCACAGCAAGGCAGTTAACAAATAGTCCCACCATATTTCCTCCACAGATTAAAGTTTCTATTTTCTTTTCTCACTATAAATTCTTTTATCTGAATTTATTAAAAATATTTATCAGAAAACTATATATATGGTTATTTTGTCACATTTTAGTAAAAGAAGCAATAGTATTCAGCCTTGAGTTTCCGCAGTTTTATCCACAGAACCCCGTTTCCATAGGTATCACCATAAACAACTTTCAAAAAATGCCCAAAATATAAGGAATCTCATTCCTTTTTGATGTAAAATAAAGTCACCACAACAATAATCCACTAAAC
>JAQXYZ010000079.1 GCA_029226935.1 Bacillota bacterium
CCGGAGGAGAGCTGTACATGAATGGAAAGAAGGTTCACTTTAAGCATCCGAAGGAAGCCATCAAAGAAGGGCTTGCCTATGTAACAGAGGACAGAAAGGGAAATGGCCTGATATTGATTCAGGACATTCGTTATAATATTACCATTGCCAATCTGGAAGCTCTTGTGAATGGGCTTTCCATTAATGAGAATGAAGAAATTAACGTAGCCAACGGATATAAAGATTCCATTAACATTAAGGCACCTTCCATTGAACAGAAGGTTGGGAATCTCAGTGGCGGTAACCAGCAGAAAGTTCAGCTGGCAAAATGGATGTTCGCAGAGCCGAAGGTGCTGATTCTGGATGAGCCTACCAGAGGAATTGATGTTGGTGCCAAGTACGAGATCTATTCCCTGATGAATAAGCTGGTCGATAAGGGAATGAGTATCATCATGATTTCTTCGGAGCTCCCGGAGGTTCTGGGAATGAGCGACAGACTTTATGTCATGTCAGAAGGTACAATTACCGGCGAATTGCTTGCAGAAGAAGCCACGGAAGAAAAAGTCATGGCTATGGCAATTAAATCATAGGGAGGTAACAGATATGGATGAGAAGAAACAAAAGGTCGGATTAGGCCAGGAAATTCTTACTATGGCAAAAACAAATCTGCGTGATTATATGATGTACATCGCATTAATCTGTATCATGGCATTTTTTGCGTTTCAGACCCACGGCGGATTTATCCAGGCGAGAAATATTGCGAACCTGATCAATCAGGCAGGTTATGTAGCAGTCATGGCAATGGGCATGACATTGATTTTGATCCTTTTGCACATTGATTTGTCGGTAGGATTCGTAGCAGGTTTTTCCGGTGCAGTAGCTGCAATTCTGATGACAAAGTATAATGTGAATGAATGGATCGCAATCCTCATTGTATTGGCAATGGGTCTTTTGATTGGACTGTATCAGGGACTTCTGGTTACAAGGGTAGGTGTTCCGGCGTTCGTTACGACATTGGCGGGGATGTTTATCTTCCGTGGACTTTTGAATCTTTCCCTGCAGGAGACCGGTACCATTATCATTCCGAACAAGGGATTCAATGCATTATCCAATGGATTTATTCCGGATATCCCTACCGGTCTGGGATTTCACTTAGTAACCATGATCATCGGTGTGGTTCTTGTTGCGCTGATGGTTTACTCACAGATCAAGAGCAGAAAGAATAAGATCAAGTACAACTTTGAGGTGCCGTCTACACCGGTATTTGTATTTAAGATGGTGGCTCTGTCAGCCGTAATCTTAGGAATCATGTGGGTTCTGGCCAGCTATCAGGGACTTCCGTGGACAGCCGTTATTGTTGGCGTTGTACTCATGGTCTACAATTTTATTTTGAACAAGACCAAGCTTGGCCGTGCCATTTACGGTATTGGCGGTAACGCACAGGCAGCAGAGTTATCCGGTATCAATGTTAAGAAAGTAACCTTATTTGCATTCTGTTCTGTCAGCCTGATGGCTGCCTTGGGCGGTATCTTATATACCTCCAGACTGCAGTCCGCTACACCGACTGCCGGTGTTGGATTTGAAATGGACGCCATCGCATCCTCCTATATCGGTGGTGTTGCGGTTACCGGTGGTGTTGGTCGTGTAACCAATACTATTATCGGTGCACTGGTAATTATGTCACTGACCAACGGCATGAACCTGATGGGAATTGATATTTCTTATCAGTACGTTGTAAAGGGAATCATTTTCATCATTGCCGTTGCATTCGATGTCAGAACACGTAAAAAATAATTGTCGTGATAAAATACAAAACCACATGTAAAAAATGGGCGACAGAGAGCATAACCTGCTCCTGTCGCCCATAATTTTGGTTTTATAGGCAAATTTCGATGCAAAAATGGGCGGAGGAAGCCGCTATCCGTTTCTATCGCCCAAAATATGTATGCCTCTGTATATATTTTGAATTGAAAAAAGCCATGTATATGTACTATAATGCAATCAGTGTTACAGATGAGGGCTTAGTGTACCGAAAATGAAGATTCGGTATACTGGTATGGAGAATAAGCAGAACGGAGGAGTTAACATCATGATAGTTGCAGAGGATATGTATCAGTTAGGAAGCCAGAGATCGGCAATCCGGGAATTGTTTGAATATGGAAAGAGGCGTGCAGCAGAAGTGGGAGCAGAGAATGTCTATGACTTTTCTCTCGGCAATCCCACCGTGCCCGCACCAGATTGTGTTAATGAAACCATCAGAAATCTGACACAGACTCTGGATTCCATTTCCTTGCATGGATATACTTCGGCTCAGGGAGATCTGGAGACGAGAGAGGCCATTGTACAATATTTGAATCGTACCTACGATACCCGATTCAGGGCAGATAATTTATATATGACGATGGGAGCGGCAGCATCTTTGTCCATCTGTTTTAAGGCGCTGACGACAAGTCCGGAGGACGAATTTATTACCATTGCACCGTTTTTTCCGGAATACCGGGTGTTTGTAGAGGCAAATGGCGCGAAACTTGTGGTGGTTCCGGCAGATACCAAGGAGTTTCAGATTAATTTTGACGAATTAGAAAAAGCATTGAGTCCTCATACAAAGGGGGTAATCATCAACTCCCCCAACAATCCATCCGGAGCGGTATATTCTGAGGAAACCATTCGGAATCTGGCATCTCTCCTCAAGAAAAAATCCGAAGAGTTCGGCACGGAAATTTTTATCTTGTCTGATGAGCCCTATCGGGAGATTGCTTATGATGGTGTGACAGTACCTTATGTCACCAAGTATTATGACAACACTCTGGTGTGCTATTCCTACAGCAAATCTCTGTCCCTTCCGGGAGAGAGAATCGGATTTGTCCTGGTGCCGGATGAGGCAGCGGAGAGTGCAAATGTCTATGCGGCAGTTGCGGGTGCCGGAAGAGCTTTGGGCTATGTCTGCGCACCAAGTATGTTCCAGAAGGTACTGGTACAGTGTATCGGGCAGACAGGAGATGTGGACTTGTATAGGAAGAACCGGGACCTGCTTTATGAGGGCCTGACAAAGATCGGATACAGTTGTTTTAAGCCACAGGGTGCTTTTTACTTGTTTGTCAAAGCATTGGAGCCTGATGCAGATGCTTTCTGTGAAAAGGCAAAGGAGGAGGATCTTCTCATCGTGTCGGCTACCGGCTTTGGATGTCCGGGCTATGCACGTATCTCCTACTGCGTGGATGAGGACATGATCCGTCGTTCTTTTGCTGCCTTCGAGAGGTTGTATCAGAAGTATGAGAACTAAAGTACGGGAAGAGATAATCTTTTACGGCCGGGTGCAGGGAGTGGGGTTTCGTTATAAGTTGTCATGTCTTGCGGATGCCTATGGCGTTACCGGCTGGGTAAGGAATGAATATGACGGTTCGGTTTATGCACAGCTGCAGGGAACATTGGAAGAAATAGAGCAGATTCTTGGAAGGCTTGGACAGGATCGATACATCGAATTGGAAGGGATTGACAGAAAGAGAATTCCTCTGGATGAGGAGGAGCGTATGTTTGAAATCCGGAGGTAACTCTTTTCGAGCTACCATACAAATCAGAAAAACAGCTTCTTACATGCAGGCATGACGAATCTGTTTTCCTGATTTGCGTGGGGTTCTGAATAGTTATGAATTGGTTATATATTTCTGACAAAATTCCTCCGCCGGCATGGGCTTTGCATAATAGAATCCCTGGGCGGTGGTACAACCACAATTTTGAAGGAAATCAGCCTGTTCTCTGGTCTCCACTCCCTCGGCCACCATGCCCAGACCAATGTCCTTTGCCATGCCAATGGTATGCTCTACAATTTTTTTCCCACGGCCGGAACTGATAAAATCATTTAAGAAAGAACGGTCGATTTTGATAACGTCAAACTGCGTATCCTTCAGAGTGTTTAAGGAGGAGTATCCGGAACCGAAATCATCCATCAGCAGGGTGAAGCCGCACTCCTTTAACCGGGTCATGCTCTCGGCAATTCCGGACTCACCTACGGTTTCTGTAATTTCTATTTCCAGATATTCCCGTGGAATTTGATATCTGGCAACAAGTTGTTCCAATACGTCGATAAAAGAAGTATCGGATAAGTGACGCCTGGATACATTGATGGAAATGGGAAGTGGTGTAATACCGCTATCCATCCATTTTCGAATCAGTTTGCAGGCTTCCTCCCAGATATATTCGTCCATTTTGACAATAAATCCATTCTTTTCAAATACGGGAACAAACTCATTTGGTGGAACGATTCCGTGTCCCGGCATAATCCAGCGTACCAGTGCCTCTGCCCCAAGCACTTTTCCATCCGGGATATTGCACTTTGGCTGAAGATACATGACAAATTCCCCATTCTCCAGTGCCTTTTTCATATTATCTTCGATAAACTTGTCTGTGGATATGTTTTTCTTTAGATCATTTTGGAAAAAAGCGACCTTTTGCAGTGCATTATTCTTGATACTTTGTCGTGCCATTGCAGCGGCATCTCCGTACTGGCGAAGTCCTCCGGAAAGATCACCGATATAGCAGATTCCGTAGACAATACGGTATTGTATGCCGTTGTAACCCAGCAGATGTTTATCCAGAAGCTCAACCAGATCGTACAGACTTTTTTCATCCGTGTAGGGTGTGATGATCATGAAAACATCTGCAGAAAGTCTGCTATACACCTGATAGTTATTACAGAGAATCTTTAAGGTGGCAACAAAGAAATTCAGCATATCGGAAGCCGTTTTTTCTCCATAATCCGCAAGAATCATTTTGAACTTTGCCACATCGAACTGCACAACGGCAAATTTCATCTCCGGGTGGGAGTGAATGATCTCCAAAGCCTGCTTCTGGACCAGTGCAGGGTTTCGGTCGGAGGTAAAGGTCTCTGCGATATGGATGCGGTGAATCTCCTGCGTGTCCAGAGGATCGGTCATGATAAACATGCGCACAATGATTTCATTTTCCCGTTCCAGCCAGCAGCAAAGATTCTGA
>JAQXYZ010000080.1 GCA_029226935.1 Bacillota bacterium
TTGTCTTCCAGCTGGGATCTGGAATAGTCTTTCTCCATACAGCTCCTTTCCAAGCCATATGAGAAGCTATCTACTTCCATTATATGATAAAAATATGATTCGGGCAACAAATGGTTTCTTTTTTTACGGTTTATTGAGTAAAACAAAGAACATGAAATAGAGTAAAAAGCAAAAACAAAAATAAAAATAAAAATGATTTAACTGGTAATTGTCCGAAACGGACGATAAATGTTGTTTCGTTGTGTTAAAGAATAACAATAGACAGCGAAGATAGATAGCCTTCTCATAATCCATTGCCCGAAGTACGTTTATCGTAGCAGATGAAAACCGGGTTTGCAACAGTTATTTTTCTGCTTCGAACTTATTGTATGATATACAAATTATCTTAGGGCAGTGCTGTTGTTCAGTACCAGCGTGGAATACAGGAACAGGACGTCCTGGTCCGTAAACCTGACAAACTGACCGATGGCACTGCTTTGCATATAGCGGATGTCAATGAGGGTGATTTTGGAATAGCCTGATGCTAGCAGTGGCGCAAGGCTGCTGGCAAAGGAATCGCGGAAGATAACCAGTTCTTTTTGGGTAGCGGCATCTGGATTTTCTATGGTTATCAGTGCTTCTGAGCCTGACAAGAACATTTCATAGGGATCTTTTCCATATGCTTTGTCCATGTCATAGAGGAATTTTTTCTCTGGTTTCCCGGAACTATAGCTGGTGACAATATACTGATTCATAGATGGGCTGGTAAGATAGGAGAGCGGTTCACCGGAAAGGGGGAGCGCAGAATGCCCATAATACACCCCATAAAAAGGCTTAGAAAGAGTGTTGACACTCGTGTCACTTATGCTGTCTGCAGGAGTAGACATTGCTGTCATCAGCACAGAGGCGATATCAGGAAGGGCTTCCTGCTTCCAGTGCGTGTCAGTTCGATAATAATCTTCAATGGAAAGGAAAGGGCGCAGATCAACGAATTCCATATAAGGAGTCTGCTCTGTCATGAAATGAAAGAGGCTGTCATAGTCCATGGAAGGGTAGCCACCGGAAGCTGCCAGAAAATAATTTTTGTCAGGAATGATGGAAAAATAAAGACTGGTGTCAGTTTCTTTCAAATAGGTTTCATAGAGGAAAGAAAATTTGTCTGCTGCATTTTGCAGCATTTCTTCTTTTAGAGGATATTCAAGCTCACAGGCATAGCCGTCTGTCAGATAGATGCCGTTACAGTCGGATTGACCAAATACATAGAAGGTAGAAACTGCTTTTAAGGTACGGAAAGAATCTCTGAATGGAAACTGATCCAGGCTGTAGGCTTCAAAATCCTTCATCCACTGACCGGAGATAAGGCGGTTAGCTGAGGTCTCGGGAAACTGTGCCAGTTTACGGCGTTCACTGTCAGAATAGGGGGCTGCCTTTTTGGTCAGGCATAGCAGAGACATGGTCAGAAAAAATAATGCTATTGTACAGATGACAACCATATTTTTGTGCTGCTTCATAAATAAACTCCTTTCAGAAGCTTAAAACCTGAAATACAGGAAAGGGTTAAAAGAACCGTCCACCAGATAAGCAGTGACTGTAAGCATCAACAGAAGAAGCAGGAGAGGTTCCGCAATTTGGATAAGCACAGCACCTGATTTCAGCATTGAAAAACGTTTAGCCAATTTTGGAAAAAAGGGAGTGGATGCCAGAATGGAAATGGCTAAAGTCACACCGTAACTTTTCAAATAATAGAGAAATTCCCCGGATAGCAGGGGATAGCCCTTCAGACCGAACATGGAGGTTAAGTAATTGAAGGCTTCCTTCAGCCCATCAGCGTTAAAGATTACAAATCCTAAAATCACAAGGAGCATCACATAAACGTGGCTTATGATTCGGGACTTTTCCAAAAGGCGGTGCAGTCCCAGCTTCTCAATCACCAGCAAAAGTCCATAGAGCAGTCCCCACAGGACAAAGGTCCAGGAAGCACCATGCCATAGTCCGGTGGCAAGCCATACAATGAAAATATTGAGAAGCCATCTGACTTTACCGACTCTGTTTCCGCCAAGAGGGATATAAAGATAATCCCGAAACCAGCTTCCAAGGGTCATATGCCATTTACGCCAGAACTGGGTAATGCTGGTGGAAGTGTAGGGATAATTAAAGTTTTCGGGAAAATCAAAGCCCAGAAGCCGTCCCAGTCCAATTGCCATATCACTGTAGCCTGAAAAATCAAAGTAAATCTGCAGCGTAAAGGCAATCGCATAGAGCCAGAAAAAAAGGACAGACTTGTCATCAGAAACCTTGAAAATTTCACAAAGCTCCCCAAGAGAGTTTGCCAGTAACACCTTTTTGGAAAGACCAAATACAAAGCGGCGGATGCCGGAAGCGATACCATCTAAGGAAGAGGTTCTTAATGTAAGACTCTTTTCTATCTCGGCATAGCGGACAATGGGACCGGCAATGAGCTGTGGGAAGGATGCAATATAAGCAGCAAGGTCAATCAGATTTCTCTGTGCCCTGACCTTGCCGCGGTAGACATCGATGGTATAGCTAAGGAGCTGAAAGGTATAAAAGCTGATGCCAACCGGGAGAGCTATTTGAAGCAATGGGATATTAAGTCCGGTCAGTCTGTTAACATTGGAGATAAGAAAATCTGCATATTTAAAGTATCCCAACAAGCCAAGGCTTATACACAGGGACAGAATCAGAAAAAGCCTGTCCCATTTTTGACGATGAAAAATCTCAATCAGTATGCCGGAGAAATATGCCAGCAGGATATCCAGCACCATAAGGAGCAGGAACCGGGGTTCGCCAAAGGCGTAAAATACGAGGCTTGCAAGAAGAAGAACCGTATTCTTCAATTTATGGGGTGCGAGAAAGTAGAGCAGCAACGCACCGGGAAGAAAATAGTACAAAAAGGGGATACTCGAAAACAGCAGAACAATCACCTCTATTCTTCTAAGCTGTCAGGGCACATCAGGAAAAATACGGTATTACCGGATACTTCTACCACCAGTTCATCCGCCTGAGTGCAGATATTCCAAGCAAGATCTGCATTGTCTTTCAGAAGGTTCTGAAAGGCTTCTGCGTCAGTTCCTTCTTCCAGCTTAAAAATATATCCTACAAAGGGAATGGTTCCAATCATGGGAGCAAAGGAAACGCCTTGCGTAAAACCACTGATTTCGGTGTTGCCGAATCCCGCCAGATATCCCGGTTCTATGGGCATGGTCGTGCCGGAAAAGAGAATGGCAGGATTCTGAATCAGAGTATCTGCAATAGCATCGGCATCCATATCGGGATCAGTTTCCATCAAAGTAAGGAATTCATTTGCAAGGGTCTGTCCCAAGGTAGTGGCTTCAGGAAGGGGTGTGGCTGGTACCTCTTCAATTACCTGAGGAGAAGCCTCGGGAAGGGGTGTGTTCTCGGAAGGCGCCTCAGTGTTCTTGCGACCGCAGCCGGCAGATGCAACTACTAAGAATGACATCACTGTCAGTAAAATTATTTTTTTCATAAATACCTCCTATTATTGTATCTCACAATAGATTTTTCTTTTCAGTTTTCAGTATGGCTAAATGAAAGCTAATTATAACAGGATTCAGGAGATGTTTCAATTAACTCATTGAAAAAACACAAAAAGCCGATTACAATAGAGAAAGTGATAAAACAAATGCATGGAAAAGAGGCATGGAGCAGGTATGAGAACAATGGAATTTAAGATGGAGCGTCCCGGGTTATTGAAGGAAGGGGATGAAATTACGGTGACGGAAGGTGTCCTGCCCAGCAATTACTATTATACAATTGATCCGTCTCTTGCCATGTCAGGAAATTTTCCTTTCAGGGAAAGGATGCTTGCAAGAAAGGGAAAAGTAGTAAGTGTCATTGAGAACGAGCGGGGATTCTATGTGACCGCGGAGTTTGAGGAACCCTGATTCTTGTATCTAACATCGGAATGGGAAACTATTTAAAAAATGGAGGAATAAATTTTATGTTAACTAAAGTATCAACAACAAAAGCACCGGCAGCCATTGGACCATATTCACAGGGCATCATCGCAAATGGATTTTTGTTTGCATCAGGTCAGATCCCGATTATTCCCGAGACGGGGGACATTGCAGAGGGAGATATTACCGTTCAGGCACAGCAGGTAATGAAGAATATAGGAGAAATTTTAAAAGAAGCAGGAACAGACTTTGAAAGCGTAGTGAAGACCACCTGTTTTCTTGCCCAGATGTCTGATTTTTCAGCCTTCAATGGAGTTTATGAAAAGTATTTTACTGGTAAGCCGGCAAGGAGTTGTGTTGCGGTGAAGGAGCTTCCAAAGAATGTGCTTTGCGAGGTAGAAGTCATCGCGACAGTGAAATAAGATGAAGAATATAGTATTGATTGGAATGCCGGGCTCCGGAAAGAGCACGGTTGGCGTAGTGTTGGCGAAAAAGCTGGGATTTCGTTTTTTGGATTCAGATCTGGTTATTCAGGAAAAGTGCGGCAAACTGCTTTACCAGCTCATAGAGGAGAGGGGCGAAACAGGCTTCCTTCAGCTGGAAAATGAAATTAACGCAGGGCTTTGGGCGGAGGATGCGGTAATTGCCACAGGTGGCAGCGCCGTTTATGGAAAGGAAGCTATGGCTCATTTGAAAGAAATCGGGCAAATAGTTTATTTAAGTCTGCCCTATGAGGAGCTTAGGGAACGGCTTGGAGACCTCCACGAGCGCGGTGTGGTGCTCAAAAAAGGATATACCCTAAAGGATTTATATGAGGAAAGAGTCCCCTTGTATGAAAAATATGCAGATATTGTAATTCATTGCAGCGGCAGGGATATTCGGAATGTGGTGGAAGAAATCGCAGAAAGAGTTGACCGGTCGGAATAAGGACCGGGATGGTTGGTAAAAATGAAAAAAATATCTTTAAAAAGCAGTATTTTATTATTCCTTGCTGCCTCTATATGGGGTGTGGCTTTTGTGGCGCAGAGCGTGGGAATGGATTATATGGGTCCCTTTTCGTTTATGGGAGCAAGATCGTTGATGGGCTTTGTGGTATTGTTGCCTATGGTCTATTTCCGCAGAAAACGTGATCGGGAAAAGAATGTAAAGAGAGCAGGGCTGAAAATTACACTGATAGGGGGATTTTGCTGTGGGCTGGCATTATGTGCTGCTTCCTTATTCCAACAGTTTGGTATCCTGTATACCACAGTGGGAAAAGCAGGCTTTATCACCACACTCTATATCATTATTGTTCCTATTATGGGGATCTTTCTGGGAAAGAGAGTATCGGGAAAGGTATGGGCAGGTGCCCTGATTGCAGCCTTTGGAATGTATCTTCTGTGTATGAGCGAGCGTCTTGCGCTGGGCAGAGGAGATACTTTGGTTTTTATATGCGCGGTTTTGTTTTCCGTGCATATTCTGGTAATTGATTATTTTTCCCCTAAGGCAGATGGTGTGGAGCTTTCCTGCATCCAGTTCCTTACTGCCGGAGTAATCAGCAGTGTGATTGCCCTGATTGTGGAAAAACCGGAACTAAGTAATTTTATTGATGGAATCATTCCTCTGGCTTATGCAGGAATTATGTCCAGCGGTGTGGCATATACCCTGCAGATTGTGGGACAGAAGGATATGGATCCGACCATTGCCTCATTGATTCTCTCCATGGAATCTGTGGTTTCCATGCTGGCAGGATGGGTCATTTTAGGACAGGCATTAAGCGGCAGAGAGCTGATGGGCTGTGCATTGGTGTTTGGAGCAGTGATTTTGGTACAACTACCGGATAGGAAAGGAGCAGAGCATGTTTAAAAAATTACAGGAATATCGCGTAGAAGGACAAAAAGTGTACTTCCGTTATGAAGAAGGCAGTGAGGCTTTTAAGCCTTGCGTGGAGGTAATCTCCGACAATATCTTTAATGTATTTATTGACTATACAGGTTCAGGACACCGTACCAGAGCCATTGAGGGAGAACTGGGAAAAAGACTGAATGACGGGCATAATGAGGAAAACGGCAAACTGGAAAGCGTGTCATGGGATGAAGCGGGCGTGGTTATCAGAACCAGCCAGTTGACTGCAATAGTCGGTGATGATTTTAAAATCGATTTTTATGGCAGTAATGGAGAACCATTAAGCCTTGCATACAGAGGCGGAAGGAGAAGAAACGGACAGATTAATGAAGCTGCCCTTGAACTGCTCGCCAAAGAGGGACATGCGGTGGCAGGAAAATCTACAGAGGACTATGCACTGCAGGAGCTTCGTGCGTTGGAGCCTTCCGACTGCATTTACGGTCTGGGAGATAAGACCGGAGTGTTGAACAAGAGGTACTATGAGTATGAAATGTGGAACTCGGATTTCCCGGAACCTCATGAGGACAATTTTAAATCGCTGTATAAAAGCATCCCCTTTATGCTGGTATTAAAGAAGAAAGGGGCTTATGGCATTTTCTTTGACAATCATAACAGAACGTATTTTGATTTGGGAAAGGAATGCGACGATTATTACCTGTTTGGAGCTGATACAGGAAATCTGGATTACTATTTTATTGGCGGGGCAGGTCTTAAAGATGTGGTGAGCAACTATACATGGCTGACCGGACGTGCACCCATGCAGCAGCTTTGGACATTGGGCTTTCATCAGTCCAGATGGGGCTATGAATCGGAAAGGGAAATCAGAGGTATTGCGGAGGGAATGAAAAAGCACAATCTGCCATGCGACTGTATTCACTTTGATATTGATTATATGGATCATTATAAAGTCTTTACATGGAATCAGGAAACCTATGAGGATGGTGCAAAGGTGATCTCCGATTTTAAGGACATGGGCATCAAGGCGGTTGCCATTATCGATCCCGGTGTTAAGGTGGAAAAGGACTATTACGTTTATGAGGAAGGCATGCAAGGTGGATATTTTGCAAAGACGCCTGAGGGCGAGGTCTATGTCAATGAAGTATGGCCCGGAGATGCAGTGTACCCGGATTTTGGCAATCCTGATGCAAGGAAATGGTGGGGAGAAAAGCAGAAATTTCTTATTGACATGGGTGTTTCCGGTGTTTGGAATGACATGAATGAGCCTGCAAGCTTTAGAGGCCCCCTGCCGGATGATGTAGTGTTTACAGATGAGGACAGACCGGCGCCTCACAGTGAAATGCACAATATTTATGGCCATAATATGGCAAAGGCAACTTATGAAGGATGGAAGAAGCTTTCCGGCAAGCGACCCTTTGTGATTACAAGAGCCTGCTATAGTGGTTCACAAAAGTATACAACTGCATGGACCGGAGACAATCACAGTATCTGGACACACCTTCGAATGGCAATTCCCCAAATGTGCAATCTGGGACTTTCGGGAATGAGTTTTGTGGGCACTGATGTGGGCGGTTTTGGAAGTGACTGCACACCGGAACTGTTTGCAAGGTGGATTCAGGTGGGATGCTTCTCACCGCTGTTCCGTGACCACTGTGCAAAAGGATGCCGGACACAGGAACCTTGGCAGTTTGGAAAGGAAGTTCTTGATATCAGCAGAAAATATATCAATCTACGCTATGAACTGCTTCCTTATTTCTATGATCTGATGCATGAAAGCGAGGTAACAGGACTGCCAATTATAAGACCTTTGGTTTTGGAGTATGAAAATGACGAGAATGTAAAGAATCGAAATGATGAGTTTATGTTGGGAGACAGACTTTTGGTGGCACCTGTGGTAGAGCAGGGCGCAAGGGAGAAGCTGGTATATCTGCCAGAAGGGGAATGGTATGATTATTGGACCGGTGAGAAAATAGAGGGAGAGAAATTTTTTGTGAGAAAAGCGCCTCTTGATGTATGTCCCATTTATGTAAAGGCAGGAGCGGTCATTCCCAAATATCCTCTGCGGATGCATGTGGGAGAGGATAAAGATGACCTGCTGATCTTAGAGGCTTACCCCGGCAGCGGAACTTATACACACTATCAGGACAATGGGGAAGATTTTGGCTATTGGCAGGGCGAATACAATGAATATCGGATATCCAATGAGGATGGCAGAACTGAAATAGAAGCACTGCATGAGGGCTATCGTCCTTATGGCAATGTTGAGATAAGAGCCGGACAGAGAATCTGGTCTGCAAGATAAGCAAGGTATCAAGCCGGAAAGGCACACTCTACGTCAGGCAATATCGAATAAAAATAAAAAAAGCACACATAATAATCCATGAAAACAATCTGGCAGCAAACTGCCGTAAAGGAGGTTATCATGGATTATTTTAATGCGTTCTGGGTGGGTGGAGTCATCTGCGCGCTGGTTCAGATCTTAATGGAAAAAACCAAGATGATGCCCGGAAGGATCATGGTTTTATTGGTGTGCTTGGGAGCCGTTATCAGTGTGTTCGGCTGGTATCAGCCTTTTGTAGAGTTTGCCGGCGCAGGTGCATCTGTGCCTCTTTTGGGATTCGGAAATGTACTTATGAAGGGTGTCAAGGAGGCAGTGGATCAGGAAGGATTTATGGGACTGTTTACGGGAGGCTTTAAGGCCGGTGCAGTGGGAACAAGCGCCGCGCTGATTTTTGGGTATCTGGCAAGCCTTATTTTCAATCCAAAGATGAAGAAATGAAGTACATGACAGATGGAGAAGAATGCGGTATACTTGCTTTGGAATATTGTGATAAGCAGAGAATAAGGATTTCATGAAACGGAATAGTGAAATGGATAAATTAGTCATAAAAGACAGATTATGTAAACTGAGAACAGAAATGAAAGCGGCTGGGATTGACTGTTATCTGATACCTACATCAGATTTTCATGACAGTGAATATGTCAGCAGCTTTTTTATGGTAAGAAATTATTTCAGCGGTTTTAGCGGTTCAGCGGGGACGCTTGTGGTAACCGGGGAGGACGCTGCACTTTTTACTGACGGCAGATATTTTATTCAGGCTGAGCAGGAACTTATGGGGACAGGAATCCGGCTGATGAAGATGGGAGAGCCTGATGTGCCCACTTTAAAACAGTATCTGGAGCAGCAGCTTGGTCAGGAAGAATGCCTTGGATTTGACGGCAGAGTGGTAAGGGCAGATGATGCGGCACAATATGAGGAAATTGTGCAAAAGAAACAGGGGCATATGTGCTGGGAGAGGGATTTGGCAGAAAAAATCTGGCTGGACCGTCCGGCGCTGGTGCATCATCCGGTGTTCAGGCTTGCAGACTGTTACAGTGGTGAAGGTGCAGATTCTAAAATTGCAAGATTAAGAGAAAGAATGAAGTCAGAGGATGCAGATGTGCATATCCTGACATCTCTTGATGATATTGCGTGGTTATTAAACATCAGGGGAAATGATGTGGAAAGTTGTCCGGTGGTACTTGCTTTTTGCATCATTACCATGGAGCAGGTGTTACTTTTTGCAGATGTAAGGGAGCAGTCACCATGGAACCGGGAAAACCGCCGGTATTTGCAGGAAATGGGAGTGACGCTTCTTTTTTATGAGGATTTCTATGGGCAGATTGCCGGGTATCACGGAAAAAGGATTCTGCTTTGCAGGGCAAGAATCAGCTGCAGACTTGGTAAGGAACTTCCTGAGGATGCACAGATTATTGACAGACCCAATCCAACTTCACTGATGAAAGCGGTCAAAAACCGGACAGAAATGGAGAACCTGCGAATCGCCCATTTGAAGGACGGAATTGCAGTCACAAGGTTTATGTACTGGCTGAAACAGAATGTGGGCAAAATATCAATGACTGAAATCAGTGCCGCAGAATATCTTGAAAAGTTAAGGAGAAAGGCGGAGGACTTTATAGAGCCGAGCTTTGAAACCATCTGTGCTTATGGGGCAAACGGAGCCATTATTCATTACAGTGCTTCTGAGGAAAGCTGTGAGGAAATTAAGCCGGAGGGGCTTCTTATGGTGGACAGCGGAGGACACTATCTGCAGGGGACCACAGATGTGACAAGGACCTTTGTGACCGGCCCTTTAAGTGATGAAATGAAAAAGCATTTTACCTTGGTACTTCGTGCAATGTTAAACTTGAGAGCGACAAGCTTTCTATACGGATGCCGTGGAGTAAATCTGGATATCAGGGCGAGAGAGGTGCTCTGGGAACAGGGATTTGATTACAAACACGGAACAGGACATGGTGTGGGGTATCTTCTGAATGTACATGAGGGACCCAACAGCTTCAGGTGGAAGCTTATGCCGGATTATGAGGACAATGCGGTGCTGGAGGAAGGGATGGTTACCACCGATGAGCCGGGAATATATATAGAAGGAAGCCACGGCATCCGAATTGAAAATGAGCTTCTTTGCAGAAAGGGGATAAAGAACGATTATGGGCAGTTCATGTATTTTGAGGATCTGACCTGTGTCCCCATAGATTTGGATGGGGTAGATGCTTCCCTCCTTGGTGAAACAGACAGAAAGCGTCTCAATGCCTACCATCAGGAGGTTTTTGAACGTCTTGCACCCTATTTTCAGGGGGATGAACTCATTTGGCTTAGACATGCTACCAGAGAAATTTAGGAAAAGGGGAACTATATGATACCGGAAATTAATGCAGATGAAAAAGGAGTTTTAAAGGGAATTACCTGTTTTGCACTGGATATGGACGGAACCGTCTATCTGGGGGAGAAGTGGATTGATGGGGCAAAGGAATTTCTAAGCGCAGTGGAGAAAGCAGGAAAGCAGTACATTTTTTTGACGAACAATTCTTCCAAAAATCCGCAGGCATATGTGGAAAAACTTGGAAGAATGGGACTTAAGATAGAAACTGACAGAATTGTCACATCCGGTCAGGCAACCATAGCCTACCTGAAAAAGAACTTTCCGGGAAAGCGAGTGTATCTTTTGGGAAATGAGCTGCTTAAGGAGGAATTTAGGGAGGAAGGGATTTTGCTGGATGAAGCAGAACCGGAAGTGGCGGTGGTTGGTTTTGACACTACCCTAAACTATGAGAAGATGTGCAGAATCTGTGATCTGGTAAGAGACGGGCTTCCTTACATCTCCACGCATCCTGATTACAACTGCCCTACGGAAACCGGCTTTATCCCGGATGCGGGAGCCATTCATGCGTTTATCCATGCCTCTGCTTTCCGACATCCTGATCACATTATCGGAAAACCAAACGGAGATATCATGGATTATCTGGCAGAGCGGGCGGGGGTGCCGAAAGCGCAGACAGCAATGGTTGGAGACCGCCTGTACACAGATGTGGCAGCAGGCGTTAATAACGGTTACACCGGAATACTGGTACTCAGTGGGGAAGCGGGAATAGAAGATGTGGAAGATTCGCAGATTAAACCACATCTGATTTTTGATTCCGTGAAGGAAATGATTCCTTACTTATAAATAGACTATCGGTTTACATAATAGGAGCATTATGGGATTACAATTTTATTTTGGCGGTTCAGGCGCGGGAAAGAGCAGACAACTTCATACCGATATCACTACATGGGCGAAAAGGGAGCCGGAAAGAAATTTTCTGTTTTTGGTGCCTGATCAGTTTACAATGCAGACGCAGGTGGATCTGGTCAATGCCAGTGACTGTGGCGGCATTATGAATATCGATGTGCTCAGCTTTGGACGTCTTGCACACCGCATTTTTGAGGAGACCGGGTATGGGGATAAGCCGGTGCTGGATGATACCGGAAAGAGTCTGGTGCTCCGCAGGGTGGCAGCATCTCTTAAAGAGAAAATGCCTGTGATTGGCGGGAATCTGAATAAGCTGGGTTACATTCATGAGGTTAAGTCGGCAATTTCCGAATTTAAGCAATATGGTCTTCGAACCAGTGAGGTAGGACAGCTTGCTGAATTTGCCAGGGGGAGGGGAGCACTCCACTATAAGCTTAAGGATTTAGAGGTAATTTATCATGGGTTTAATGATTACATAAGGGATCGCTTTATTACCACAGAAGAGACACTGGAGCTTTTGACTGAAGCGGTGGAAAAATCCGGGATTATCAGAGGCAGTGTCATAGTGTTTGACGGTTTTACCGGCTTTACTCCGATCCAATACCGGCTGATTCAGAAACTATTGACACTGACTGAAAGAGTCATCATTTCCATAACAATTGATATAAAAGAAGATCCCTTCAAAATCGGTGGCGAGCAGGAGCTTTTTTACCTGAGCAAAAAAACAGTGGGAGATCTGTGCCGTCTGGCAGAAGAAGCAAAAATAGAAAGAACAGATGATATTTTTATTCGAAACGACCCATTGCCCAGATTTCAGGGCAATCAGGAAATGGCACATTTAGAAAAGCAGCTGTTTCGCTATCCCATTGAGCCTTTTGGGGAGATGAAAAACGGCAGTATTTTTTTATGGGAAAGCCCGAATCCGGCAAGAGAGGTGCGGCAGGTCTGCATTCAAATCAAAAAGCTGGTTTTGGAGGAAGGCTACAGCTATCGCGATATTGCGGTGGTAACAGGTGATTTGGAAACCTATGGAGACTATTTTGAACGGGAAGCGCTGGTTTATGATATTCCCGTTTTTATGGACCGGACCAGGGGATTGCTGCTGAATCCTTTCATTGAGTATATCAGAAGTGCGCTCAAGATGGTTTTGAACAATTTTTCCTATGAAACGGTGTTTCATTATCTGCGGTGCGGCTTAAGCGGTTTTACACCCGAAGAAATTGACCCCTTAGAAAACTATGTGCTTGCTTTTGGAATCAGGGGCAGGAAGAAGTGGAGTCAGGCTTTTGTCAGAAAGAATGATCAGGAGCCGGAATTTCTTGTCCGGCTGAACGAAGTAAGAGAACGGCTGATGGAGCAGATTTCTCCTCTTCTTGAGAAGAAAGAAACGGTGGAAGAACTGGTAAGAATGCTGTACGAATTTATTGTTGCCGGAAAGATTCAGGAAAAGCTGGCAGGTTATGAAGAGTATTTTCGTGAAAACAGCGAACCGGAGCGTGCCAGAGAGTATGCACAGATCTATCGGCTGGTCATGGAATTGCTGGAGCAGATCATTGCACTTCTTAAGGATGAGCCGATGACCCTGCAGGAGTTTGCGGATATTCTGGATGCAGGCTTTGGCGAGATAGAGGTTGGCATTATTCCCGGAAGCGTTGACAGAATCGTAGTGGGGGATATGGAGCGCAGCCGTTTAAAACAGGTTAAAGTCCTGTTTTTCTTGGGAATTAACGATGGAAATATACCAAGAAGCGGAGCCAAAGGCGGGATTATTTCCGACATCGACAGAGAATTCCTGCAGCAATCGGGCTTTGAACTTGCACCTACCCCAAGGCAGCAGATGTATATACAAAGATTATATCTGTATATGAACATGACCAAACCGTCCCACCGTCTGTATCTTTCTTATGCAAGGATGAACAGCCAGGGGAAGAGCATTCGTCCCTCTTACCTGATTGACACAATAAAAAAGCTTTTTCCTGAAATAAAACTTGAAAGAACAGATGTTATTAAAGATCCTGTGGGTCAGATGATAGGCAAAAAAGACGGCTTGTCCCTTTTGGCGGAGGGACTTCGCGATTATGCGGTTGGAAGAGAGGGGGATTTAAGCCGGCAGGAGCTTTGTGCGCTTTATCAGCTTTATGCAGAGGACGAAAGCTATAAGGATTATGCGGTAAAGCTGACAGATGCAGCTTTTTCATGGTATCAGCACAAGCCTCTTGCAAAGGCGGTGGCAAGGGCATTGTACGGAAGCATGCTGGAAAACAGTGTCAGTCGTTTGGAAAAGTATGCTGCCTGTGCTTATGCACATTTCCTGCAATATGGTCTTTCGCTGAAAGAGCGGGAAGAATTCAGCTTTGAGCAGGTGGATTTAGGCAATATTTTTCATGAAGTGCTGGAAGTGTTTGCAGGAAAACTTTCAAAAAATCACTATACATGGTTTGATTTCCCACAGGAGGAAGGGGATCGGCTCCTGAAAGAGGCCTTGGATGAGTGCGCCATTACCTATGGAGAAACGGTTCTTTACAGTAACGCGCGTTATGAATATATGACAGAACGGATATACCGTATTTTGAAGCGGACCATACGGACGCTGAAGGCGCAGCTTCAGGGAGGTAGTTTCGTTCCTGCTTCTTTTGAAATGTCTTTTTCAAGAGTGGAAGATTTAGATTCAGTCAACATTGCTCTGTCAGAAGGGGAAAGAATGCGCCTGAAAGGTCGGATCGACAGGATTGATACCTATGAGGATGAGGAGCATGTTTATGTGAAGGTCATTGATTTTAAATCGGGGAACCGAAAGTTTGATCTGGCAGCGATGTATTATGGGCTGCAGCTACAGCTGGTAGTTTATATGAATGTAGCTTGTGAAGCGGAGCAGAAAAAGCACCGGGATAAGGAAATTGTTCCTGCGGCGCTTCTCTATTATCATGTGGATGATCCTTTAGTCAGGACAGAGGAGGCATTGACCCCGGAAGAAATCAACCGGGAAATTCTAAAAGAGCTTCGAACTACAGGGCTTGTCCGTGGGGAGGAAAAGGTAGTCAGCCTTTTGGATAAGAATTTTACCGACAAATCGCTGATTGTCCCGGTAGAACGAAAAAAGGACGGAAGTTTTTCGGTAAGGTCCAGTGTGATTGCAAAAGAAGATTATGAGGTGGTTTCCGAATTTGTAAATCATAAGATCAAACAGTTTGGAAGAGAAATCCTTGAGGGGAATATTGAAGTCAATCCCTGCCGGCAGGGGGGAAGGGATTCCTGCGCCTACTGTGCTTATAAGGGAGTATGCGAATTTGAGGAAAAGCTTCCCGGATATGAAGTGCGTATATTGGGAGGATACCCCGAAGAGGAACTGCTTGAAAAGATGAGAGAAGAAATTTCTAAGGAAGGAAACAGATAATGGCAGTTGTATTTACACCCGAACAACAGAAGGTAATTGAATTAAGAAACAGAAACATTCTGGTTTCTGCTGCCGCAGGCTCAGGAAAAACCGCTGTGCTGGTGGAGCGTATTGTGGGGATGATTACGGACGAAACTCATCCGGTAGATATTGATCGTCTTCTGGTGGTGACTTTTACGAATGCGGCTGCAGCAGAGATGCGGGAGAGGATCAGCCTTGCTATCGGTAAGAGACTGGAGCAGCAGCCGGGAAATGTACATTTGCAGAAACAGGCTTCCCTTCTTCACAATGCACAGATTACCACGATTGACAGCTTCTGCCTGTTTATTATCAGGAATAACTTCAATGAAATTGGTCTTGATCCGGGCTTTCGGGTGGCGGATGAAGGGGAATTAAAGCTCCTAAAGCAGGATGTGATGACAGAGCTTTTGGAGGAACAGTACCAGGAGGGGGCAAAAGCATTTACCGACTGTGTGGAATACTTTACAGGAGGCAGTAATGACAAGCTTCTTGAGGAATATATAGGGAAATTATATGAGTTTTCCATGAGCTGTCCATGGCCGGAAGACTGGATAAGTCAATGCATGGAGGATTATAAAATAACAACCGTAAGCGAACTTGAAAAAACGGAATGGTGCAGATATCTGGTAACATATATCGGAACGATTGTTCATGAATGTGTTAGTGATATGGATCTGGCACTCAAAATTTGTGAAAGACCTGACGGTCCTTATATGTATGGGCAGCTGCTTGAGGCAGAAAGAAAGATGCTCAGCGCTCTTTCGCATCAGGACTCCCTTCAGAAATACTATGAAGCCTTTGAGAAGATCAGTTTTGGAAGGCTGCCATCTAAGAAGGACGATTCTGTAAATCCTCTTTGCAGGGAGAAAGTACAGCAAATCCGAAAGCAAATGAAAAAACAGCTGGAGGATATCAGAAATGCCTTTTTGATTCTTTCGCCGGAGCAGGTGGTAGAGCGGGTGAAAATGGCAGCAGGCGCTGTGGAGGAGCTTTTGAAGCTTATACTGATTTATAAGGAAAAACTGGATGAGAGAAAGCGTAAGGAAAATATTATCGACTTTCACGATATGGAGCACTTTGCGTTACAGATTCTGATCAGGAAGGATGAAAACGGCAACCATGTGCCGTCTCCGGCAGCCAGGGAATACAGGCAGCATTTTTATGAAATTCTGATTGATGAGTATCAGGACAGCAATCTGGTACAGGAGCTTTTACTTAGCAGTATTTCAGGTGAGGAGGAAGGAAATTATAACCGGTTTATGGTGGGGGATGTAAAGCAGAGTATTTACAAGTTCCGCTTGGCACGTCCGGAGCTTTTTATTGAAAAATACAACTGTTATTCTACGGAAGATTCCATTTGCCAGAGGATTAATCTGCATAAAAACTTCCGAAGTCGTCCCCAGGTGCTTGAGAGTGTGAATGCGCTTTTCTTCCGGCTCATGGGAAATGCACTGGGAGGAGTGGAATATGATCAGGAGGCTGCCTTGTATCCGGGTGCGTCCTACCCGGAAGGACAGAGCTCCTCCTTCGATACAGAATATATGATTGTGGGCAAAAACGAAAACTCCAGACTTACGGTGCGGGAACAGGAAGCAGTGGCAATTGCGGGAAAAATCAGAGAACTGTACGGGAGCTTTCAGGTAACAGATAAGGAAACAGGGCTTCTTCGCCCGGTCAGATATAGTGACATGGTCATTCTCCTGCGGACCACAAGCGGATGGGCGGAAGAATTCAGAAGCGTTCTGGAAGAAGAGGGGATTCCGGCCTATGTGTCTTCGCGTACGGGCTATTTTCAGGCAACAGAGATCAAGGTGCTTTTGCAGTTCCTTCATGTGATTGACAATCCGCTACAGGACATCCCGCTTTACGGAACCATGCAGTCTTTCTTTGGAGGCTTTACGAAGGAAGAAATTGCACAAATCCGCAGTAAGGATAAAAAGATTTCCCTATATCAGCTTCTGACAGATTATCAGGGACCGTTAATGGAGCGGATACAGGAGTTTCTGGGACGCTTGAACGGCTACAGACGTAAAACCACCTATATGCCCATTCACAAGCTGATACAGCAGATACTGTGGGATACAGGATATCTGGACTATGTGACTGCAAGACCCGGTGGGGAACAGCGAAGGGCAAATGTGGAAATGCTTTTGACCCGTGCAGCGGAATTTGAGAGAACCAGTTATTACGGACTGTTTCATTTTTTAAGGTATATGGAACAGTTGGAGAAATACGAGGTGGATTACGGAGAAGCGGATGTTTGTGATGAAAATGCGGATGTGGTGCGTATTATGAGCATTCACAAGAGCAAAGGTCTGGAATTTCCGGTGTGCTTTGTGGCAGGGCTTTCCAAGAAATTTAACATGCAGGATGCCGGTGGAAGGCTGATTGCGGATATTGATCTGGGTGTGGGTGTGGACTACATTGACAGTATTTTAAGAGTGCAAAGCCGTACCCTTAAAAAAAATGCGGTGGCATTGAAGATGAAGCTGGATGCGCTGGGGGAGGAGATGCGCATTCTCTATGTGGCTATGACCAGAGCAAAGGAAAAACTGATTCTGACGGCTGTAACTCCTGATATTGAGAAGTTCAGAACACAGATGGAGTGCCAACGGGAATTTCAGAAGGAGCAGCAGGAAAAGGTGGCATTTTCTGTGTTGGCGGATGCCTCCTGCTATCTGGATTTCCTAATTCCGTGTCTGGAGGAATGTGCCAAACACATACAGCTGATCAGCCCTGAAGAAATTCTGGCAGGAGATATCCGGAATGCTGCCATAGAAATTGACCGGAAACAGAAGCTTCTACTCCGCGCAAAGGAAATAAAAGAAATGACCGGAAAAGATAATGAATTTATGACAAAAATGTCAGAAAAGTTTAACAGAACTTATCCTTTTCAGTATCTTTCCAATCTGTTTGTGAAAACTACCGTGTCGGAACTAAAGAAAAAAGCAATGCACGGTTTACCTGAACGGTCAATTGACGAAGATGCGGCTTTTACGCAGCCTCTGTTTGAAGAACCGGAGGTAGTTCCCTATATCCCTTCTTTTATCAGCAGCAGGGAAGGAATATCAGGAACCGACCGGGGAAGCGCCTACCATAAAGTAATGGAACTGCTGGACTTTGTTTCCATTCAAAGAAAGACAAAAGAAGGCAGCACTGCTATTGCTGAAGAAGTAAAATGCCAGTTGGATTTCTTTGTAAAGGAAGGGCTTCTTGGCAGCCAGTGGAGGGAAAGCATTGCGATCCCCAAAATCGTAACCTTTTTACAGAGCAGACTGGCAGAGAGAATGTCACAGGCGGCGGCAAAAGGAATGCTCAGAAGGGAGCAGCCCTTTGTGCTGGGACTTAAGGCAGACAGGCTGGGAAAGGAATTTCCGGACAGCGAACAGGTGCTGATTCAAGGCATAATCGATGTATTTTTTGAGGAGGAGGGAAGCATCATAGTTGCGGATTACAAAACGGATGCGGTAAAAACGTCGGAAGAATTGGTAAAGCGGTATCAGGTACAGCTGGATTATTATGGGGAAGCGCTTATGAGGCTGACCGGAAAAAATGTAAGTGAAAAAATAATATATTCTTTTGCACTGGGCAGAGAGATTGTGTTATACTAGTTGCGAAAATACATATGAGGAGGATTTTAATCATGAAGCTTAAATTTGGTATTAAAGAAGTGGTTGCAATCGGTATTGGAACAGCATTGTTTGTTGCACTTACAGAGATTCAGATCCCAACGCCTATTCCGAATACTTATCTGCAGCCCCGTATGGCAATCCTGGCATTTCTGGCAGCCGTGTTCGGCCCTATCGTTGGCGGTGTTGTAGGACTTTTAGGACATGCGTTGGGAGATGCAATGTTCTATGGAAGCGTATGGTGGAGCTGGGTATTCCCTGAGGCAGTAGTGGGAATTGGCATTGGCGTATTTGCTTCTAAATTTGCTGTAAAAGAGGGCGGATTTGGAAATACTAAGACCATTGTACTGTTTAATGTGGTTCAGGTAATTGCCAATGCAGTCGCATGGATTCTGGTAGCACCTGTTCTTGATATCCTGATTTATGCAGAACCTGCCAATAAGGTATTTATACAGGGAGTATGGGCATTTGCAGGAAATATTATCATTATTGGTGTTTTAGGAACACTGCTTTGCGCAGGATATTCAGCAATCGGCGCTAAATCATCCAGTTTAAGTAAAGAGGATTAATCATGAAGCCTATCATCGATTTTAAAGGTTTTTCATTTAAATATCGAGCACAGGCAGAACCTACTCTCCGGGACATCAATCTTCAGATTATGCCCGGAGAGAAAGTTTTGATTGTGGGACCTTCCGGGTCAGGTAAGTCGACACTTGCTCATTGTATCAATGGGCTGGTGCCTTTTTCCTTTACTGGTGAAATTACAGGTACACTTAAGATTGCAGATAAGAATCCTGCGGACTTAGGTCTGTTTGGTCTGTCTAAAATTGTGGGTACGGTACTGCAGGATACAGATGGGCAGTTTATCGGGCTGACTGTGGCAGAGGATATTGCATTTGCTCTTGAAAATGATATGATTCCGCAGGAGGAAATGTTTACAAAGGTTGATGAAGTGGCAGAAATGGTGGATGTGAAGAGACTTCTTGACCATTCACCGAGAGAGCTTTCCGGTGGACAAAAGCAGCGCGTTTCCATGGCGGGGGTCATGGTAGATGATGTGGATATTCTGTTATTTGATGAGCCTTTGGCAAATCTTGATCCGGCGACAGGAAAACGGGCGATTGACATGATTGATCAGATACAGAAAAAGAAGAACACAACCGTTCTGATCATTGAGCATCGTCTGGAGGATGCACTTTACCGGGATGTGGACAGAGTCATTGTTATGGGAGACGGAAGGATTGTATCCGACTGCACGCCGGATGAATTGCTCACAACGGATATTCTGCAAAAAGAGGGAATCAGGGAACCTCTTTATATTGCGGCGCTAAAGGCGGCAGGCTGCAGGATTTCCCCAAAGGATAAGCCTCAGCACATTGAAACTATGGAGCTGTCTCATTATAAGGAAGCAGTGAGCGGATGGTTTGAAGCAACTGAGCCGGAGCCCGTAAGGAGGGAAACAGATTCTGCCTTGAAGGTGGAGAATCTGTATTTTTCTTATGAAGAAGGAAAGCCAATCCTTGAGCACATTCATTTTGATATTCAAAAGGGAGAGATGGTCAGCATCGTGGGGAAGAACGGTGCAGGCAAGTCAACACTGTCCAACTTGATATGTGGATTTTATAAGCCTGTCCGAGGGAGGATTCTTTTGGATGGGAAGGATATTGCGTCTCTGTCCATCAAGGAGAGGGGAGAGCACATTGGACTTGTCATGCAAAGTCCCAATCAGATGATTTCCAAGCCCATGATTTTTGATGAGGTGGCGTTAGGTCTTAGGGTGAGAGGTGTGCCCGAGGACGAAATTAAGGAACGCGTCTTTAATACATTGAAAATCTGCGGTCTTTATCCCTTTAGAAACTGGCCGGTGTCGGCGCTCAGCTTCGGGCAAAAGAAGAGGGTTTCTATAGCATCTATCCTTGTCATGAATCCGGAGATTCTGCTTCTGGATGAACCTACCGCAGGGCAGGATTACAGACATTACACGGAAATTATGGAATTTTTGAAACAAATTAATGAAAACATGGGTATTACGATTATCATGATCACTCATGATATGCATTTGATGCTGGAATATACAGACAGGGCAATTGTGATTGCAGATGGGCATTTGATTGCTGATGATACACCTGCCAGAATTCTGACCAATGAAAAAATTGCAGATAAAGCTTATTTAAAGAAAACATCATTGTATGATCTGGCAGTGAACTGTGGAATAGACAATCCTTCCGATTTTGTGGAAAGATTTATCGCTTATGAGCGAAAGAAGAGATGGAAGGAGGAGGAAAGCTGTGGCTAAGATACTATCATATGAAGAAAAGGATACTTGGATTCACAGACTCAGTGGTGTGACAAAGCTGATTTTCTTTCTGATGTGGTGTCTGGTTAGCATGTTGACCTATGATACAAGAATATTGCTGTTCATGGTGGCATTTAGTCTGGTTGTGTTCAAAATTTCCAGAACTGAGTGGAAGCAGGTAAGCGCAGTATTTAAATTGATCATGCTGTTTCTAATTTTGAATGTGATTGCAATTTTTATTTTTTCACCGGATCAGGGAACACAGGTTTACGGCAGCAGGACAGTACTTTTTCATATTGCAGGTCCTTATGATCTGACAAGAGAACAGCTTTTTTACGAACTGAATGTAGTCATTAAATATTTTACGGTGATTCCGGCAGTGTTTATGTTTCTGGTAACTACCAATCCCAGTGAGTTCGCAGCATCCATGAATAAGCTTGGAATCAACTACAATGTGGGGTATGCAATCTCCATTGCTCTTAGATATATTCCTGATGTGCAGGATGAATTTACCAGAATTAAGCATGCACAGGAGGCGAGAGGAATAGAGATGTCCGGCAAGGCACCGTTGTTTAGCAGGATTAAAAGTACTGCTTCTATCATTTTTCCATTGATTTTTTCCAGTATGGATCGAATTGACACTGTCAGCAATGCGATGGAACTTAGGGGTTATGGAAAGCATAAGAAAAGAACCTGGTACATGGAAAGAAAGCTGAAAAGAAATGATTATCTGACGATTGCCTTTACAGTAGCATTTACGATTGTGGCATTGACGATTACCTTTGCAGATGGAAGTCGTTTTTATAATCCGTTTTTATAAATTGTGAAGAAGAGAGAGGGAAGTTTGTCATGACGTTGCAACAATTACGATATGCAGTGGCGATTGCAGACCATAAGTCCATGAATAAGGCGGCAGCGGAACTGTTCATTACCCAGCCCAGTCTTTCCAATACCATCAAGGATCTTGAGAATGAAATCCATACAGAAATTTTTGCGCGTTCCAACAGAGGAATCGTGATTACGCCTGAAGGAGAAGAATTTTTGGGATATGCAAGGCAGATGCTGGATCATTACCGTCTGATTGAGGAGCGCTATGTGGAAAATGCGGCAAGCAAAAAGAAGTTCAGTGTATCCATGCAACATTACACATTTGCAGTAGAAGCATTTATCGAGATGGCGAAAGCCTTTGGCATGGATGAATACGAGTTTGCGGTACATGAAACAAGAACCAGCGAAGTTATTGAAAATGTCAGGCTAAATAAAAGTGAAATAGGCATTATCTATAAAAATGAATTTAATGATAAATTTATTGATAAAATTCTTAAGGATAATGGTTTGGAGTTTGTACCTTTGTTTGATTGCAGAATTTATGTGTATCTGAGCAAGGGGAATCCGCTGGCTTCAAAGGAAATAATTGATTTTGAAGATTTGCAGAAGTATCCCTGCCTGTCCTTTGAGCAGGGGAACAATAATTCCTTTTATTTTGCGGAGGAAGTATTAAGCACTCACAGCTACAGGCAGATTATCAAGGCGGATGACAGGGCAACCCTCCTTAATCTGATGATCGGCTTGAATGGATATACCTTATGTTCGGGTATTATTTGTGAGGAGTTAAACGGAGACGAGTACGCGGCAATCCCTCTTAACACACAGGAAACTATGACGATTGGGTACATTAAGCACAGAAAAATGCCCCTTAGTATTCTGGGGGAAAAATACATTGAAGAATTGCAAAAGTATAAGGATAAAGTATTATAATGAACAGATTTTTATTGCTTTAGAAGAGTTCTGCGTTGATAGGATGCGGCTGACGCGGGATGTCCCTTCCGTGCCTACGACAGCTTTCGGGATTTTGGGAAACAGGTGGTACAAATATCTATAAGCTGCCCTTCTGGCAAACTTGAAGCCAATAACGTGTAAAGATGCGACGCACCATATAAGAAATTTTGTGAAAAATCAAAAAATTCATTTCGGAAAATGTACACACCAGTTTCAGTGTCCGAAGCGAAGCAAGTTTCTGAAACTGGTGTGTACATTTTCTGAAATGAATTTTTTAGATTTTTCCAAAATTTTTTATTGGTGCTAGCACTTTACACGTTATGGCTTCTTCAAACATGCCATCCGGGCAGCAATATTTTTGTGCCAACTGTTTCTACAAATCCATCGAAAGACTGTCAAAAGGCAAGGAAGGGACATCCCGCGTCAGCCGCATCCCACCAACGCAGAACTGTTATATGGCTTGCTATAGCTTTACGCTATAACAAGCCATATTTTTTGAGAATTAGCGAAGGAAAAGACAAAACGATATAATCAAGTCAGATGAAGTTAAAGAAAAGTGGAGGTGTAAATGATGTCCTATGATATAGAAACAAAATGCCTGCATATAGAAAACAAAGAGGATTCCTGCGATCGGTCGGGAGCAATCAGCTTCCCAATTTATCAGACCGCAACCTTTGCACATCCGGGGTTAGGAAGCAGCACGGGCTATGATTACAGCAGACTTCAAAATCCCACAAGAGAACAGCTGGAGAAGGTGGTAGCCGGTCTGGAGGATGGAGTGGATGCAGTTGCCTTTTCAAGCGGAATGGCTGCGGTTGAAAAGCTTGCTTCTGCGTTTGGTGAGTTTGATGTGTTGCTGAAGTCTGACTATGAAGCAGCAAAAGCCTATGTAAATAACATTGCAGTTAAGGAAGGAAACGAATTTTGAATGTCTAGTTATAGCAAAAAGCTATAGCAAGCCATAATTTTTATGAATTAACACTTTGGAAGATAATCATATATAATCGAAACATAGCAATTGATTTAGGAGGAGAAAAACATGAAAAAATTATTATCGTTACTTTTAACGCTTGTCTTAGCACTGGGAGTTCTTTCAGGCTGCGGCAGCAAACAGGCAACAACAGAAGCAGCAGGTGCGAGCACCGATGAGACTGCAGCTGAGGCAGAAGCAACAGAGGCAGAAGCTGTTGAGTCCAAGGGAACCATCAAGGTTGCAGCAAGCGCAACCCCTCATTCAGAGATTTTGGAACAGGTTAAGCCAATTCTCGAAGCAGAAGGCTGGGAACTTGATGTGACCGTATTTGATGATTACGTTCAGCCCAACCTGGTAGTAGAGAGCGGTGAGTTTGATGCAAACTATTTCCAGCACATTCCTTACCTTGACAACTTTAATACAGAGCAGGGTACACACCTTGTAAATGCAGGCGGCATTCACTATGAGCCTTTCGGAATTTATCCCGGAACCAAGAGTGCGCTTGATGAGCTTGCAGAGGGAGATGTCATTGCGGTTCCCAATGACACGACAAATGAAGCAAGAGCATTACTTTTGTTACAGGATAACGGAGTGATTACATTGAAGGATGGCGCAGGGCTTACAGCAACCATCAATGATATTGCAGAAAATCCCAAGAACATCAAGATACAGGAACTTGAGGCAGCGCAGGTATCCAGAGTAAAGGATGAGGTGGCATTCGTTGTATTAAACGGAAACTATGCACTTGAAGCAGGGTTCTCCGTAGCGAAGGACTCCATTGCCTATGAAAAATCTGACTCTGAAGCAGCAAAGACCTATGTAAATATCATTGCTGTTAAGGAAGGAAATGAAAACAGTGAGGCAATTAAAGCCTTGGTAGATGCATTGAAGTCTGATGAGATTACCAAGTATATCAATGATACTTACGACGGAGCAGTTATTCCTTTCAACTAAAAATGCTTTGAAGAAAATAAAAAGAAAGCAGAGATTGCCATATAGGATAAAACTTATGTGACAATCTCTCTTTGTATGTTATACTGTGTTTAATATTTGTTTACAAGGAGGAGTAAAATGGAACCAATTATTCGCGTGGAAAACATCAGCAGGACTTTCCAGGCAAATAACGGACAGGTGGAAGCGGTAAAGAATATCAGCTTTTCCATAGAAAAAGGCGATATTTTCGGCATTATCGGCTTGTCCGGTGCGGGGAAAAGTACGCTGGTCCGCTGCCTGAATCTGCTTGAAAAACCGGATGAGGGGAATATTTACATTGACGGGAAAAATCTCATGGAGCTCTCTGCAAAGGAATTGCGCAAGGAGCGTCAGGACATTGGCATGATCTTCCAGCACTTTAATTTGCTGATGCAGAGAACAGTGCTTGACAATATCTGCTTCCCATTAGAAATTGCGGGAGTTGCAAGAAAAGAAGCAAGAAAGCGTGCGGCAGAGCTTCTTGAAACGGTTGGTTTAAGTGAGAAGGCAAAGGCGTATCCGGCACAGCTGTCCGGAGGACAGAAGCAGCGTGTGGCGATTGCAAGAGTTCTCGCAAACAATCCAAAAATTCTGCTTTGCGACGAGGCAACAAGCGCCCTTGATCCACAGACCACCAAGTCAATTTTGAAACTCCTGAAAGAGATTAACCAGAAATATGGTATTACCATTGTTGTAATTACTCATGAAATGGCGGTTATTCAGGAGATCTGTTCTAAGGTGGCTGTGCTTGACCATGGAAGTCTGGTGGAGGAGGGTACCGTGGAGGAGCTTTTCCGTGCACCGAAGACAGAAGAAGCAAAGAAACTGATTTTGAATGAAGTGGTGCATA
Organism: Bacillota bacterium; assembly: GCA_029226935.1. Lineage (GTDB taxonomy): Bacteria > Bacillota > Clostridia > Lachnospirales > Lachnospiraceae > Suilimivivens. Next base: position 25,238 of record JAQXYZ010000080.1, read on the forward strand.
TCAATGAAATGAGGGGAAAACGCATGATCCGTGTGACCTTTGGCGGGAAATCTGCATTTGAACCCATGATAGGCAATGTCATCCTGGAATATAAGACACCTCTTAATATTCTCTATGCGAACACGAGAACCATCAATGGGAATGCGGAGGGAGAGATGATTTTGCAGCTCCCTGAGTCAAAAGAAATTGCAGACCGTATGATTGACTACTTTAAGGAAAAGGAACTGGGAGTTGAGGAGGTGGATAACTATGTTCGATGAAACGATAAGAAATATGTTGATAGAAGGGACATGGGCAACCCTTTACATGACGTTGGTTTCCACACTGTTTGGATATCTGGTAGGTCTGCCCCTGGGAATAACACTTGCCATTACGGATAAGGGTGGGATTAAGCCCAATGCCGCGGTATACAAGGTGCTTGACTTTATTGTGAATCTCACCAGAAGTATTCCCTTTCTTATCCTGTTAATTCTGGTTATGCCTTTGACGAAACTGATTGTGGGTCAAAGCTATGGCTCAACGGCAACAATCGTACCTCTGACTATTGCTGCAGCGCCATTTATCGGACGTATGGTAGAGTCCTCCTTGAAGGAAGTGGACAAGGGTGTTATTGAAGCAGCGCAGAGTATGGGTGCCGGAACCTTTACAGTCATCTGGAAGGTGCTTTTGGCAGAAGCGAGAACCTCCCTTTTAGTTGGTGTGACGATTGCAGTAGGAACCATTCTGGGCTATTCCGCAATGGCTGGTGTTGTAGGCGGCGGCGGTCTTGGCGACATTGCAATCCGTTACGGATATTATCGTTATGAAACCGGAATTATGATTGTTACGATTGTCATTTTGGTTATTTTGGTTCAGATTTTGCAGGGAATTGGCATGATGCTTTCCAAGAAGCTGGATCGCAGACAGGTATAAAATCGAAGTGAAGCTGTCCGGACTATATAGATAAATGCTATAGGCAAAAGCTATAGCTGGCTATAGAGTTTTGCTTATTGACATTCTCTGACTGTGCAGATACAATATAAACATATTAAACCTACTAAAACAGTAGGAAAAGAAAGGGGCGTAATGCAATGAACAAACAGACATCAAACAAATTCATGTATATCGTGATGTGTTGTTGTCAGGCTGTATGTAAAAATACAGCATAAATTTTCGTGCATTATGATACCTAGTTAGAGGGATACTCGTAACTTGAGCAGGTACCATAGTGGTATCTGCTTTTTTCAATGAAAATTAAGAGGAGGAAAAGTCATGAGTAAAATTATTGAAAGTTCAGTAGAATTGGTTGGAGGTACACCCTTATTAAGAGCAAGCCGTTATGCTGCAAAGGCAAATGCGACAGAGGCAAATATTTTCACGAAATTGGAATATTTGAATCCCGCCGGATCTGTTAAGGACCGTATTGCGCTGGCAATGGTTGAGGACGCAGAAAAGAAAGGGGTTTTGAAGCCGGGAGCAACCATCATCGAGCCTACATCCGGCAATACCGGAATTGGTCTTGCTGCAGTTGCCGCAGCAAAGGGATATCAGGCAATCTTTACCCTTCCGGATACCATGAGTGTTGAGAGAAGAAACCTGTTAAAGGCTTATGGTGCGAAGCTGGAGCTTACAGAGGGCGCAAAGGGAATGAAGGGAGCTATTGCAAAGGCAGAGGAGTTAAAGGAATCTATTCCGGATTCTGTTATTTTAGGACAGTTCGTGAACCCTGCCAATCCTGCGGCACATAAAGCCACAACCGGTCCTGAAATTTGGGAACAGACAGAGGGGAAGGTAGACATTTTCGTTGCAGGTGTAGGTACAGGTGGAACTATTACCGGTGTAGGAGAATACTTAAAGGAGAAGAATCTTGATATTAAGATTGTAGCAGTAGAACCTGCAGGAAGCCCGGTACTTTCCAAAGGAACACCCGGTGCACATAAGATTCAGGGAATTGGTGCCGGGTTTGTACCGGATGTATTAAATACAAAGGTTTATGACGAAATCATTACGATTGAAAATGAAGAAGCGTTTGCAGAGGGGCGTTTATTTGCTGTAAGTGAAGGTATTCTGGTAGGAATTTCATCAGGAGCAGCTTTAAAGGCAGCAACCATTCTTGCAAACAGACCGGAAAACAAGGGAAAGAATATTGTTGCGCTTTTGCCTGACTCCGGGGACAGATATCTGTCTACACCACTTTTCAACGCTGAATAAGCCACATCCGAAAATAACAGTTGGGAGGTTGGCAATGCCCGAAACAGGTGAAGTAAAAGGAGAAGCATATTTGGAGATCATACACAGTCTGGTCAAAGATATGAAATATGGAACGATTACCGTAATCGTACAGGACGGAAAAGTAATCCAAATTGATAAAACAGATAAAATCAGATTAAAGAGCTGACCGGAAAACCGGAGGTTTTTATAGAAGTCTTTCTATAACGGACCTCCGGTTTTTTATGAAATTAAAATCAGATGCTGTGGCCGCTGGAATGGCATAGGTTTGCAAAACCGAAGATGTTGGTTCGAGTCCAACCAGTATCATTAGAGGATGGAAGATGTTGACATTTCATGAAGAAATCGTCCAAAGTGAAGAGTGGTACTACATAATTTAGCCATATTGTGATATAATTCTGAAATGAAATTATGATGAAAAGGAACGTTTAAAATGCTGAATCAATTTTCAAGAACGGAATTATTGTTGGGAAAGCAGGCTATGCAGATACTGAAAAATTCCAGAGTAGCAGTTTTCGGTATTGGTGGTGTCGGAGGCTATGCGGTAGAGGCTTTGGTAAGAAGCGGAGTGGGAACCATTGATTTGGTTGATGATGACAAGGTGTGCCTGACCAATCTCAACCGCCAGATTATTGCAACCAGAAAAACGGTAGGAAAATATAAAGTGGATGTGATGAAGGAAAGGATTCTGGAGATAAATCCTGATGCTGTTGTATATGTGCACAAGTGCTTTTTCCTTCCGGAAACCAAGGATGAATTTGATTTCAGTAAATATTCCTATGTGCTGGACGCGGTAGATACGGTAACTGCCAAAATACAGTTGGTTCTGGAGGCGCGGGATGCGGGTGTACCGATTATCAGCAGTATGGGAGCTGGAAATAAGCTGAACCCGGCGGGCTTCGAGGTGGCAGATATTTATGAGACATCGGTCTGTCCTTTGGCTAAAGTAATGCGAAGAGAATTAAAAAAGAGGAATGTGGAGCATCTTAAGGTGGTTTATTCTAAGGAAAAGCCAATCCATCCTCTCGATGATATGGCAGTCAGCTGTAGAACTAATTGTATCTGTCCGCCCGGTGCGGAACATAAGTGTACGCAGCGCAGGGATATACCCGGGTCTACTGCTTTCGTTCCGGCTGTGGCAGGATTGATTATGGCAGGTGAAGTCATTAAAGATCTGACGACAGATTCAGGATTAAAGGAATCAAAATAAGCGTGGGGCTTAAAGAGTATCCGATTGCAGACATTATTTTTTTCTTGACAAATTCGGGAAGTGGGTTTACTTTTAATAGGAATTTATTAAGTCGCTAGGGGAGCGTTTGCTGAGATTGGATATGGACGGAAATATCGGTTCATATGCTAACCCTCATTACCTGAACCGGATAATACCGGCGTAGGGAAGCAGATTTTTATAGATGATGTGGGATACTGCCGTAAACTAATATTGTTTTATGCAGCAGGTTTACAGTGAAACTGCACATTTATAAAGATTATCGGTCTCCTCCTGTGATCATTACAAGGAGGTTTTTTTATGTCTATTTTTGCAACTGAAGTTATTGATGAAGAATGGGGAAACTATTTTGAACTGACCGGGCTTGGCTATGGAGCGCTGGTTGCCCTGATGATTCTCGTCCTGGTTCTTGGCTGCGTGGTCAGCAATGCGGATGGAAAGAAAAAGATTGGGGTTAAACCATTGGTGTTTTCGGCGATGGCGATGGCACTTGCCATGGTAACAAGCATGATCAAGCTGATTGATATGCCTATGGGAGGTTCCGTTACGCTGTGCAGCATGCTGTTTATCTGCCTGATTGGCTATCTGTTCGGACTTCGCACTGGTCTTACGGCAGCCGTTGCCTATGGAGTTCTGCAGCTGGTAACCAATCCCTACATTATCAGCATTCCGCAGATGCTGGTAGATTACATATTTGCATTTGGAGCATTGGGGCTTTCGGGAATCTTTACAAACAGGAAGAGAGGACTTTTGTGGGGATATCTGACAGGGGTTTTAGGCAGATACTTCTTCTCATTTCTCTCGGGCATGATTTTCTTCGGAAGCTATGCATCTTCCTACCATATGAGTGCACCGGTATATTCTCTGGTCTATAATGGCGCTTACCTTGGGGTGGAGGCACTCATTACAGTCATCATTTTACTGCTCCCGCCTGTTTCAAAAGGGCTTCTCAAAGTAAAAAATATGGCTAATCAATAGAAGCATTTCCTGTGAAAATTGCCCAATTATTGCGAGAAATCAAAATACCACTTGTAAATTATTTATACAGGTGGTATTCTTTTTATAGTTGATTGGAAACGTTACCGAAACTAAAAATTAGGAGAAGAAAAATGAGAGCAAGCGGCATACTACTACCAATTTCCAGCATTCCGTCAAAGTATGGAATCGGAACATTTTCAAAGGAAGCATACGAATTTGTTGATTTTTTACAGGAAGCAGGGCAGACCTACTGGCAGATACTGCCACTTGGGCCGACCGGCTACGGAGATTCACCGTACCAGTCTTTTTCTACCTTTGCAGGAAATCCATATTACATAGATTTGGAGGAACTGATCGAGAAGGGCTTTCTTACCAAGCAGCAGTGTGAAGCATGTGACTGGGGTGGAAGTGAAGCCTATGTGGACTATGAGAAGGTTTATCTTTCACGTTTTGCAATCCTCAAGGAAGCATTTAAGAACAGCAAGATTAGTGAGAACGAAGAATTCAGGACATTTGTAGAGGAAAACGCATCATGGCTGCCGGATTATGCCCTTTATATGGCAGTGAAGGATTCTTTTGGCGGAAAGAGCTGGTCGGAGTGGGATGATGATATTCGATTAAGAAAAACGGCTGCGGTTGAAAAGTACAGCAAACAGCTAAAAGAAGAAATTCTTTTCTACGAGTTCCAGCAGTATCTGTTTGCAACTCAGTGGATGAAGTTAAAGAAGTATGCGAATGATAAGGGAATCAAGATCATAGGCGATATTCCTATTTATGTTGCTTTTGACAGTGCGGATACATGGGCGAATCCCGAGCTTTTCCAGTTGGATGAGAATGGTCTTCCTACCGGTGTTGCAGGATGTCCACCGGATGCTTTTTCGGCAACAGGACAGCTTTGGGGTAATCCGCTTTATCGATGGGATTACCACAAGGAAACTGACTATGCATGGTGGATGCAGAGAATCTCCTATTGCTACAAACTGTATGATGTGGTAAGAATTGACCACTTCAGAGGCTTTGATGAATATTATAATATTCCTTATGGAGATCCCACAGCCGAATTTGGCAAGTGGGAAAAGGGACCGGGATACGACCTGTTTAAGGTAATGAAAGAAAAGATTGGCAATAAGCCTGTCATCGCAGAGGATCTGGGCTTCCTCACACCTTCCGTAATTAAGCTGGTAAAGAAGACCGGATATCCGGGAATGAAGATTTTACAGTTTGCCTTTGACTCAAGGGAGGAGAGCGACTATCTTCCTCACAATTATCCGGCAAATTCTGTAGTTTATACAGGGACTCATGACAATGATACTATGATGGGCTGGTATGAAAGCGTAAACCGCCGTGACCGCAGTTTTGCGAAGAAATACCTGAATATCAGGGGAAATAAGGACATGGTATGGAATTTCATCCGGGCTGCAATTGCAAGTGTATCTGACACGGCAATTATTCCTATGCAGGATTACCTTGGGCTTGGAAGCGAGGCAAGAATTAATATTCCTTCCACTTTAGGAAACAACTGGAAGTGGAGAATGGTACCGGGACAGATAAATGAGGAACTGGCAGACAGAATATATAAGCTGTGTAAGCTGTACGGCAGAATCAGATAGCAGAAATAAAAGACGTGAGCGTTGAAGGTCATGTGATGGGGGAGCATTATGACGGAAATAACCATTAAGGATATAGCGAAAAGATGTGGAGTGGGTATTAGCACTGTTTCCAGAGCGATTAATAACCACCCGGACATTAATCCCGAAACAAAACAGATGGTTATGGACGTGATTAAGGAGACCGGTTACATTCCCAATAACAGCGCAAGAAATCTAAAGCGCACGGATGCTAAATGCATTGCTGTTTTGATTAAAGGTATTACCAATCCTTTTTTCAGCCCTGTGATTCAGATTGTAGAAGCGCAGGTGCAAAAAAAGAAATATGCAATGGTTATGCAGCATGTGGAATCTTATGAAAATGAGGTGGAGGTTGCGCTGGAACTGGTCAAGGAAAAAAGGCTTCGTGGAATTATCTTTCTGGGAGGAGCCTATCAGCATGATGAGCAGCAGCTTGCCAAATTGAATGTGCCGTTTGTTTTTGGAACCATCGGAACCGTTCAGGAGCAGGGCGAAAAGATCTATTCAAATGTTGCGGTAGATGACCGGGCAGAAAGCCGGAAAATGATAGAATATTTATTGGATTTGGGACATAAAAGGATCGCGATTGTTACAGAAGGATCGGAGGCGCAATCTGTTGGACAGCTTCGACTGGAAGGGTATTTGGATGCCTTGAAGGCAAGAGGGATTGGAATAGATGAGAGATTGATCTGCGAAATCAGAGATGAGAAAGATCCCTATTCCATGGAAAATGGATATAAGCTTATCAAGGAGCTTTTAAAATCAGGAGCAGAGTTTACGGCTGTTTTTGCCATAGCAGATTTTCTTGCTGTAGGTGTCTGTAGGGCATTGCATGAAGCCGGAAAGCGAATACCGGAGGATGTTTCGGTGGCAGGTTATGATGGAATACCCATTGGGGAATTTTATACGCCGCAACTTACCACGATTCGGCAGCCGGTAGAGGCAATGGCGGAAAAGATGGTAAAGCTTTTGTTTGATGTGATAGCGGGGAAAAGCAAGCATGAGCATGTTGTTTTCCCGGCGGAACTGATAGAGAGAGAGTCCACATCAAGGGTTCATTAACAAAGCTGGCTGCAATTTGCAGCCAGCTGTTTTGATTCTTGGAAATTCTTTATGCAACAAAATGTTTTGTCATACAAAGCAGTGCTAAAAAACTTTTTTTGACAGATTGGAATTATGATATTCGCGATTACTGGTAACATCCTCGCCAAGCCATGCGGGAGGAATGAAGGCATTTGCCATTTCCTCATCAGGAAATTCAACTTCTGCAATCATCAGTGGGGCAAAAGGCGGCTCAAAAATATCAAGCTCTACCTTAAGATTCAGGAGTTCTTCTTTGGGAGTGTAACCACTGGCAAAGGCAGGTTCCATAAGTGGAATTAGATATCTTCGTTTGGAGATGATGTTGCCGTCTGCCTTGGTAAGCAGATGCTCATAGGCCTCCCGGTTGAGGGGGAGATTATATTCCTCCCGAGCTAAAAGTCCCTTGCCTTTGTAGGTCATATAGTATTCTTCATCCTGCCTGCGTATGCGGATGACAGGATCAGTACACAGATATGCCTGTTCAATCAAAAGGCATTTACAGGATGACAGATCGGCGGGTAACTTTTCAATTAAGAATTTACGTTCAATTTCCATAAATGATAAGTCCTTTCTTTTGCCGTATAGTTCATAAAAAATTTAGTTATTTTATAGATATTATATCTTTCATCCATAAACTTTACAAATCATTTATTGGTATTTGGGTCTGTTTAATGGTAAAATATGTTTATAGTCTGGTTAAGATAAAATGAATGTAAAAAGGTGGGGTATTTTATGAGTAAGGTTTGTGTTTTTTTTGGTACCGGTTACGAAGAGATAGAAGCTCTTACGGTGGTAGACATTTTGAGAAGACAAGGGATTGATACGGAAATGGTTTCAATCACGGGAGAAAAGACAGTAGTGGGTTCACACCACATTCCTGTGGTAATGGATTGCCTGATCGAGATGGTAGACTTTAATGAAGTCGATATGATTGTGCTTCCCGGAGGACTTGCAGGAACCAGAAATCTGGAAAGCTGCGAGCTTTTGATGGAACAGGTAGATGCGTTTGCTGCATCAGGTAAGGCGGTGTGTGCAATCTGTGCAGCTCCTTCCATTTTAGGACACAGGGGCATTCTGAAAGGGAAAAAGGCGATTGCTTATCCCGGCTTTGAAGATCAGCTAAAGGATGCTGTCATCACATATGAGCCGGCGGTAAGAGATGGTAACATTATTACAGGAAGAGGGATGGGATGCTCCATACCATTTGCATTGGCAATCATTGAATATCTGTCGGGACAGAAAGCGGCAGATGAAATGGCAGCAAAAATCGTTTACAGCAGATAAAAGGAAAGGACACAAATGAATATATTATTTTTTTTGAAGCCCAAATTTGAAGTGGCATGTGTATATGATACAGATACACTGCGGCAGGCATTAGAAAAAATGGAGCACCACAGATACTCCGCAATTCCTGTGATTGGAGAAGCGGATGGGCGATACATAGGAACTTTGACAGAGGGAGATCTTCTCTGGTACATCAAGGATCAGGATGATTTAAATTTAAGGGAAGCAGAAAACATCTCTATCATGGATGTAAAACGAAACCGGGATAATGAGCCGGTAGAAGTAGATGTAAATATGGAAAATCTCATCAGCAAGGCGATGAATCAGAATTTTGTCCCGGTAATTGATGATAGAGAGCGTTTTATTGGAATCATTACCAGAAAGGACATTATTCAGTATTTGTCCAAGCAGCTGGTAACAATACAGTTAGAGGCCGGAGGGATGAGCATCCGGTAGTATGAGGTAAGGGGAAAGAAAATGTTTAATCAGCTGACACAAAAAGATATCGATGCCATGGAAGCGGAGATTGAAGAAAGAAAGCTTGTAATCAGACCAAAGCTTTTAGAAGCAGTAAAGGAAGCAAGAGCACAGGGCGATCTCAGCGAAAATTTTGAGTATTATGCAGCAAAAAGAGAAAAGAACAAAAATGAAAGCCGCATCCGTTTTTTGGAGAGAATGATTAAGACCGCGGAGGTTATTCGCGATGATTCTGCAGAGGATGAGATTGGAATGAATAACACAGTGGAGGTGGAGTTTGAGGAGGACGGCTCTGTTGAAAAATATAAGATTGTGACAACCATGCGGGGAAATTCCCTTGAAGGACTCATCAGCATTGAATCACCTATCGGGAAGGCGTTGATGGGACATAAAGTGGGCGATCGCGTTTATGTGGAGGTTAACAACTCTTATGGCTATTATTTAATTATAAAATCAATAGAGAATACGGAGGATGATGGCAGCGACAAGATCAGAAGCTTTTAAAATTTTTTAACGGAAAAACTTACCATCATATTTTCATAAACACCGTAAATACTATGAACAGGATAAGTGATAAAGAAATCGCTTTGAACGGAGGAAACTTCAGGATAAGCGAAAGTAAATCGCTTATCTTGAAAATAATAACGGAGGTGAATGAAGATGGCAAGCAGCAAATCTAATAGAGTAGAAGTTCCTGAAGCTAAGGCAGCTATGGATCGTTTCAAAACAGAAGTTGCTTCTGAGCTTGGTGTTAACTTAAAAGAAGGTTACAATGGTGACTTAACATCCAAGGAAGCCGGTTCCATCGGTGGCGAAATGGTTCGTAGAATGATCAAAAAGCAAGAAGAAATGATGAAATAACTTGCAGGAATAAAAGATGACCCATCTGCATATTGCAGATGGGTCGTTTTAATGCTTTGATAATAAATTTACTTTTCTCCATTCTTTAAGTATTTCTTTAACGGAATCCATATAATGTAAGCAAGAACACTGCCAATCAGAGCAGTAGTCAGCTGGGTGATGGAAAAGGTGGTTTTGGCAGTTGCCAGAACCTTGGGCAGTGCTTCGGGATTCGGAAGATGTGCGGCAATGTTTCCTCCAAAAACAGGAAGGATAACAAGCACAATGACGATTCCCATAAAAACAGCCTTTAGGATAGAACCCACGGCTAATCCTACGGGCAGCTTCCATTTGAAGTTCAGCTTATTCTGGAAATACCACGTACACACTGCCAAAACAGCATTTCCTGCCATTACAGCAGGGAACATCAGGGGAATGGCAGCCATGATGGGAGAACCTGTAAAAAAGAAAGCGGTAACAGGAGCAATGATGCTGATAAGGAGTCCGCTCCATAATCCCACTGCCAGAACCGCAATTATGATGGTAGTGTTTACAATGGGGCCCGTGATATACACGGAAAGATTTTTGAAATACTGGCTTGCAATACAGATGGCAAGTAACAATGCTGTCTGAACTAACTGTTTCGTTGAAAATTTCATAAAGATACCTCCGGTAAAAAATGATTAAAATTTTGCCTGCATAGCTTTGGCGGTAATTCCTTTGATACGCCCAAGCTTTCCGGAGAGTGTGCTGATCTGATCTGAAGTAGCATCTACGATGACAGAGATAATGTTCAGGGATTTTTCCCGATAGGGAATACCAATCCTTCCGACGATACAATCTGCATATTCGTGCAGCAGCTCATTTACCTGTGCAGCAGCATTGACATCTTGAATGAAAATTCCGATAATCGCAACCTTTTCTTCCATAAAATACCTCCTAAAAAAATAAAAACTTACCGGTCATTCTATCGGTAAGGCTCATATCTTTACGTCAGGAATTCCTTTGGCTCAGAACGATATTGCTGCTGCAAAGGCAGAAAATACTCCCTTTGCAGGATAGTTATAGTATAAATATAAATGGACAAAAAAGCAAGAAGAATAAAAAACTGGCATTTTTCTGCCAAGTGTGTTATAATTGTACAATGACTGTGAGTGTGCCTGAAAATAATTTTATATATTAAGGACATATGATTATAAGGAGGACGTACCAGAATGAGCGTACAGGTTGAAAAACTGGAAAAGAACATGGCGAAGCTTACCATTGAAGTTTCAGCAGAAGAATTGGAAAAGGCATTACAGAATGCTTTCTTAAAGAACAAAAATAAGATCAGCGTTCCCGGCTTCAGAAAGGGGAAAGTACCCCGCCAGATGGTAGAAAAAATGTATGGACCGGAAATTTTTTATGAGGATGCAGCAAATGCACTGATTCCTGAAGCATACGAAAAGGCATTGGATGAATGTGGAGAGGATATTGTGTCTTCCCCTGTCATTGATGTGACTCAGATTGAAAAAGGCAAGCCCTTTATCTTCACTGCGGAGGTTGCACTTAAGCCTGAAGTGAAGCTTGGAAAATATAAAGGAGTTAAGGTTGAGAAGGCAGACACTGCTGTAACAGATGAAGAGGTGGATGCAGAGATCAACAAGGAAAGAGAAAACAACGCGAGAAACATTGAAGTTACGGACAGAGCGGTAAAGGACGGCGATATGACAGTTCTTGATTTTGAAGGCTTTGTTGACGGTGTAGCTTTCGAAGGCGGAAAGGGAGAGAATTATCCTCTGACCATTGGTTCAGGTGCATTCATTCCCGGCTTCGAAGAGCAGCTGGTAGGTGCCGAAATCGGTAAGGAAGTGGAAGTCAATGTAACATTCCCTGAAGATTATCAGGCAGAAGAATTAAAGGGTAAGGCAGCAGTATTCAAATGTACAATTAAGGAAATCAAAGAAAAGGAACTTCCTGAGCTTGATGATGAATTTGCAAGCGAGGTTTCAGAATTTGATACTCTGGAAGAATACAAGGCAGATGTTAAGGCGAAACTGACAGAGAAGAAGGAAAAAGAAGCTAAGGATGCCAAAGAAGCAGCAGTTATCGAAGCAATCGTAAATGATTCCGAGATGGAAATCCCTGAAGCAATGCTGACAACACAGCAGAAGCAGATGGTGGATGAGTTTGCACAGAGAATTCAGATGCAGGGATTATCCATTGACCAGTATTTCCAGTTTACGGGCACTACCTATGATAAGATGATTGAGCAGGTAAAACCTCAGGCTGAAAAGAGAATTAAGTCCAGACTGGTTCTTGAAGCGATTGTAAAAGCTGAAAACATTGAAGCTTCTGAGGAAGACTACGAAGAAGAGATTAAGGTAATGGCAGAAGCTTACCAGATGGAAGCTGATAAGGTAAAGGAAATGCTTCCTGAGAAGAGCGTAGCTCAGATTAAGGAAGACATTGCAGTGAGAAAAGCAGCTGAATTTGCAGTTACAAATGCAAAGGAAAAATAAAGAACATTAAAAATTTATTAATTCAAAAGCAAAATGATTGCAAAAGAATGATGCATGAATTATGATGTCAATAATAAGTGACGGATGATTTGCAATGATAAAATAGTTTCCTGCGGCAACGCCGCAGGAAACTATTTTCAAAGAGAAATTGCAAAGGAATGTTTGACGAATAAGGAGGATATGGCAATGAGTTTAGTACCTTATGTCATTGAACAGACGAGTAGGGGAGAACGTTCCTACGATATTTATTCAAGACTTTTGAAGGAAAGAATTATTTTTTTGGGTGAAGAGGTAAATGAAACCACAGCAAGCCTGATTGTGGCGCAGATGCTGTTTTTGGAAGCAGAAGATCCTGAGAAGGATATCCAGTTCTACATCAACAGCCCCGGCGGAAGTGTGACTGCGGGAATGGCAATTTATGATACTATGCAGTATGTTAAGTGTGATGTATCCACTTATTGTATGGGTATGGCTGCCAGCATGGGAGCATTTCTGCTTGCAGGCGGAACAAAAGGAAAGAGACTTGCCCTACCCAATGCAGAAATTATGATCCATCAGCCTTTAGGTGGTGCACAGGGTCAGGCAACAGAAATTGAGATTGCAGCAAGACATATCTTACAGACCAAAGAAAAGTTAAATAAAATTCTGGCTGAAAACACAGGCAAGGATTATGACGTAATTGCAGCGGACACAGAAAGAGATAACTGGATGACTGCTGAGGAAGCCAAAGAATATGGTCTGATTGACAGGGTTGTCTACAAGCGGGCAGATAACTAATAAAATTTTAAGAGGTAGGAAGATGGCGGGAAAAAATTCTGACAACATCAGATGTTCCTTTTGTAATAAGACACAGGATCAGGTCAAAAAGATGATCGCAGGTCCGGCAGGTGTATATATCTGTGATGAATGCGTGGAAATCTGTGCAGACATCGTGGAAGAAGAATACGAGGACGAAGTGACAGAGGAAGCAGAGATTGATATCAATCTGTTAAAGCCTGTAGAGATTAAGGAGTTTCTGGATGACTATGTAATCGGTCAGGAGGAGGCAAAGAAGGTTCTGGCAGTTGCCGTGTATAATCATTATAAGAGAGTCATGGCGCCTAAGGACTTAGATGATGTGGAACTCCAAAAGAGCAACATTATCATGGTAGGACCTACCGGTTCAGGAAAGACATACCTTGCACAGACACTGGCTAAGATTATCAATGTGCCTTTCGCAATTGCAGATGCTACCACATTGACAGAAGCCGGATATGTGGGAGAGGATGTGGAAAATATCCTTCTGAAATTGATTCAGGCAGCGGATTATGATGTGGAACGCGCTCAGCTTGGAATGATTTATATTGATGAAATTGACAAGATTACCAAGAAAAGTGAAAATGTATCTATTACCAGAGATGTGTCGGGAGAAGGCGTGCAGCAGGCACTTTTGAAAATTATAGAGGGAACGGTTGCCAGTGTGCCTCCACAGGGAGGGAGAAAGCACCCTCATCAGGAGCTGATTCAAATCGATACTTCCAATATTCTGTTTATCTGCGGCGGCGCATTTGACGGATTAGAGAAGATTGTAGAAAACAGACTCAACCGTAATTCTATAGGATTTGATGCAGAGATTGCCAGTAAGAACAATCGGGAAATCAGCGAGCTTTTAAGTGAAGTAACCCCGCAGGATCTGGTGAAATTCGGGTTAATACCTGAATTTGTGGGACGTGTTCCGATTAATGTGTCTCTCCAGGGACTGGATGAAGAGGCACTGGTCAGAATCCTTACAGAGCCTAAGAGTGCATTAATCAAGCAGTATCAGAAGCTGTTTGGCTTTGATGATGTAAAGCTGACTTTTGAGAAGGACGCGGTAGAAGCCATTGCAAAGCAGGCATTCGAGCGTAAGACCGGGGCCAGAGGACTTCGCTCTATCATGGAAAAGGTCATGATGGATGTGATGTATCAAATCCCGTCTGATGAGACAATAGAAGAGTGCGTGATTACCAAAGGCGCGGTTGAAGGCACCAGTGAACCTTTACTGATTCATCATGAGGTAATGCGTAAAGCGAGATAAGATATAATGATGTGCTAAAATGCCGCCGTAAGGCGGCATTTTGTGTCTGATGACAAGGGTATATGCGAAACAGGATTGGAATAAGGAAAATACAATGGGTAAAAAAGAAACAGAGAATGAACAGGAGCTTTTAATGCCCCTGATTCCGCTAAGAGGAATGACAATTTTGCCGGATACAGTAATCCACTTTGATCTTAATCGGGAGAAATCCATTAAGGCACTTGAGTATGCAATGATGAAGGGTGGAAAGCTGTTTCTGGTAACGCAGAAGGATGCGGGTGTAGATATGCCCGGAGAAGAGCATCTTTATCGGGTAGGAACCATTGCAATGGTCAAACAGATTACCAAGCTGTCTAATCAGATTGTGAGAGTTCTGGTAGAGGGTATCGGGAGAGGAATTCTTAAAGGAATCAATGAAGAAAATACAAAGTTTATAGAGGCTTATGTGGAAGACGCTGCCATGCAGGGCAAAGCGCATGAGATCAACAAGGTAGAAGAGGAAGCAATGTTAAGGCAGCTTCAGGAATACTTTTCTACCTTTGCCAAGCACTATCCGAAGCTTGATAAGAATGCGGTACAGAGATATTCTCACATGAAAGATCCGGGAAGTCTTATGGATCAGATTGCAATGAATCTTCCAATTTCTTATGAAAAGCGTCAGAGTGTGCTTGGAGCCGTTTCTCTTCGGGAACGCTATGAGATTTTGTGTGAGCACCTGATGAATGAGATTGAAATTGCCAAGGCAAGGGAAGAGCTTGCTCTCAGCATTAAGGACCGGGTGGACAAAAACCAAAGGGAATATCTTCTTCGGGAGCAGCTTCACTATATCCGTGAGGAGCTTGGCGAGGAGGGTTCGTTTTCTGATGCAGATCAGTTTGAGGAGGCAGTTGAGCTGCTTTGGGCATCAGAGGAAGTAAAAGAAAAAATCAAAAAAGAAATCAAACGTTTCAAGAATCTTTCGGGAAGTAGTTCTGAAAGTGCGGTGGAACGTGCCTATATAGAGACGCTTTTAGAGCTTCCGTGGGATAAGACTTCAGATGACAATGAAAATATCAGTCGTGCAAAGGAGATACTTGAGAAAGAGCATTACGGGCTGGAGCAGGTGAAGGAGCGTATTTTAGAGTTCCTGGCTGTTCGCTGCCTTACCAGAAAGGGAGACAGCCCGATTATCTGTCTGGTAGGACCTCCGGGGACCGGTAAGACTTCCATTGCCAGAAGTGTTGCGGAAGCATTGGATAAAAAGTATGTGCGTATTTGTCTGGGAGGCATCAGGGATGAGGCGGAAATCAGAGGTCACAGGAAGACTTATGTAGGAGCTATGCCGGGGCGGATTGCGGCAGGCTTAAAGCAGGCAGGGGTAAAGAATCCTTTGATGCTGTTAGATGAAATTGATAAGGTGAGTAATGATTACAAGGGAGATACTTTTTCTGCCCTTTTGGAGGTACTTGACGGAGAACAGAATGTACGGTTTAGGGATCATTATGTGGAAATTCCGCTGGATCTGTCGGAGGTTTTATTTATTGCCACAGCCAATACCACACAGACAATTCCAAGACCTCTCTTAGATCGTATGGAAGTGATTGAGGTCAACAGCTATACGGAAAATGAAAAGTTCCATATTGCAAAGGAACATCTGATTAAGAAACAGATGGAAAAGAATGGGATTACCAAAAAAATGCTGACCATTCAGGACGGTGCACTTAAAAATATCATTTCCTTTTATACAAGGGAAGCCGGTGTCAGGGAACTGGAGCGGAAGATTGGTGATATCTGCAGAAAATCCGCAAAGGAAATTCTGGAGCGCAGGGAAGCAGGAGAAGAACCGGAGAAAATCAAGGTGACCAGCGCAAACCTCGACAAATATCTGGGCACCCGCAAATATAGCCTCAATAAAGCCGATAAGGAACCTCAGGTGGGAATTGTCCGCGGGCTTGCATGGACCAGCGTAGGCGGCGATACCCTTCAGATTGAGGTAAATATGATGCCTGGAAAAGGAGATATTGAGCTTACCGGGCAGATGGGAGATGTGATGAAGGAGTCTGCACTGATCGGAATGAGTTATGTGCGCTCCATTGGTGACGGAAACGGCATTCAGCCTGAAACATTCAAGGAGAATGATTTTCACATACATATTCCCGAAGGGGCAGTTCCGAAGGACGGGCCTTCTGCGGGAATTACCATGGCAACGGCGCTTTTCTCTGCAATTTCGGGGGAAAAGGTGCGCAGCGATATTGCCATGACAGGGGAAATTACCTTGCGGGGAAGAGTGCTTCCGGTAGGCGGTTTGAAGGAAAAGTTACTGGCGGCGAGAATGGCAGGGCTTAAGGAGGTTTTCGTACCTTTAGAAAACAAAAAGGATATCGAAGAAATTTCAGAGGAAATTACCCAGGGCCTTACCATTACCTATGTGAAAGAAATGCGGGAGGTTTTGCAGAATGCGCTGCTGTGGAAGCAATCCCGGACTGGCAACAGGGGACACAATAGAAGCAAAGGATCGGGAACAATAGCATGATAATAAAAAGTGTAAATCTGGAAACGGTGTGCGGTATTACCAGCAAGCTACCGGAAAATGAACACATAGAGTTTGCGTTTGCAGGAAAAAGCAATGTAGGAAAATCTTCTCTGATTAATGGGCTTATGAACAGAAAGGCACTGGCAAGAACCAGTGCACAACCGGGAAAAACACAGACCATTAATTTTTATAATGTGAATGATCAGATGTATTTTGTGGATTTGCCGGGTTATGGATATGCCAAAGTGAGTGAGCAGGAAAAGGCAAAGTGGGGAAAGATGATTGAAAATTATCTACACCAATCCAAGCAGCTTAAGGCGGTATTCCTGCTGATAGACATTCGCCACGAGCCCTCCGGCAATGACAGGATGATGTATGAATGGATTTTAGATCAGGGCTTCCAGCCAATTATAATTGCAACGAAATTGGATAAGATCAACAGAAGTCAGGTACAAAAACACATTAAAATGATAAAGGATGGACTTAAGGTTGTAAAAAATACCATTGTAATTCCCTATTCGGCGCAGACCAAACAGGGGCGTGAAGAAATCTATGAGCTCTTGGATTCCTATTTAGAGGCTAAGGAGGAGCTTTAAGATTTCATAGTGAAAAGAGGCGTAATATGGAGGGAACAGGAAGTAAAAAGACATATTTGAAGATTTTGATTAATCTGGGAATAGTGCTGCTGTTCGTGCTGGCATGCATTTTTGTAGTGCCCAGAGTGATTGTTTATTTTATGCCCTTTGTGATTGGCGCAATTATTGCATGGATTGCCAGCCCACTGGTCAGGTTTTTTGAAAAGAAGCTGAAGGTCAAGAGAAAAGCCGGTTCTGCATTTGTTATTATCTCGGTAATTGCACTTGTAATTCTGGCAGGATATCTGCTCGGAGCCAAGCTGATAGAGGAGACCATTGATTTTATCGGAGAAGTGCCGCAGATGTGGGAAGGGGTGCAGGAGGACTTTGCGGAAATCGGTGAAAAACTGGAAAATGCAAGCCGTTATCTGCCGGAGGGACTTCGAAGTGCCATCATCAATATTACAAGGAATGTGGATAAGTATCTTGGGGATCTTTTTGGAGGACTGAGCACACCTACGATTGAAGCACTCAGCCGCTTTGCAAAAAATCTGCCGACAATCCTTATCGCAATCATCATGTGCCTTTTGTCTGCCTACTTTTTCGTGGCAGACAGGGAATATGTTTCCAATCTGCTGAAGAAGGCACTGCCGGAATCTGTTCTTGGAAGATGGGATATGATTAAAAGAGGCTTTACTCGTGCAGTGGGCGGATATTTTAAGGCACAGCTAAAAATTGAAGTTTGGATGTATTTCCTTCTGGGAATTGGGTTTTCCATTTTGAAGGTAAGGTATGCGTTTTTTATTGCCATAGGAGTGGCATTTCTTGACCTCCTGCCATTCTTTGGCACGGGAACCGTTCTAATACCATGGGCGGTCATCAAGTTTTTGAGCGGAGACTACAAAATGGTAATCGGGCTTCTCATTATCTGGGGGGTAGGGCAGCTTGCAAGACAGCTGATACAGCCTAAGATTGTAGGTGAGTCCGTAGGGCTGTCTCCCATTCCAACCCTGATTCTTTTATACATTGGATATAAGGTGGCGGGTGTGTTTGGTATGATTATTGCGGTTCCCATCGGAATTATTGTATTGAATATGTATCAGGAGGGCGTTTTTGACACGACTCTAAACAGTCTTAAGATTTTGTATGCCAGCCTCAGTAATTTCCGTCATTTGAATGATGAGGATATGGAGGCGGTGCGCATTTATAAAGAAAACGAAAAAAAGCGCATAGCAAAGAGAGAGGAAGCGGAAAAGAATGAAAGTAACAGTGTATAACTGTCGTGAATTTGATGAAAAAGAATTGTTTGAGAAATATGGAAGAGAACTGGGAATAGATTTGGTACTCTGCCCGGATGCACCGGATGAAAAGAATGCAGTTTTAGCGAAGGAAAGTGAATGTATTGACATCATTACTTCCAAGATGCCAAGGGAGCTTCTTAAGGTGTTTGCCAATCAGGGTGTAAAGTACATTACAACAAGAACAATCGGTTATGACCACATTGATGTAAAGGCGGCAAGAGAACTTGGAATGACTGTGGCAAATGCACCCTACGGTCCCTGCGGTGTGGCGGATTATGCGGTAATGCTGATTCTCATGACGATCCGCAGGATGAAGAGAATTTTAGAGCGCACCAACATACAGGACTATACTCTGAAAGGAATTCAGGGAAGGGAATTAAAAGATTTGACTGTAGGAGTCATTGGAACCGGAAGAATTGGCAGAACGGTCCTCAAGGATTTGTCCGGGTTTGGATGCAGGCTGATTGCCTATGATCTTTATGAATGTGAGGAGGTAAAAGCAGCCGGAGTGCCGTATGTATCTTTGGAGGAAATGTGGCAGCAGGCGGATGTGATCACGCTGCATGCACCTCTTACGGACGAAAATTATCACATGATCGATCAGGAGGCAATCTCCAAAATGAAAGACGGAGTCATGATTGTCAATACCGCCCGGGGAGGACTGATTGATACACAGGCTCTGATTGCCGGAATAGAAAGCGGAAAAATCGGCGGGGCAGGACTTGATGTCGTGGAAAATGAATTTGGTTTGTATTATTATGACCATAAATCAGATATACTGAATAACAGGGAACTGGCAATTTTAAGAGGCTTTCCTAATGTGACGGTAAGCCATCACATGGCTTTTTATACGGATGACTGTGTGGAAACGGTGGTAAGAGATTCTCTGTTGGGCTGTCAATGCTTTGTGGAGGGAAAAGAAAACCCCTGGGAGGTCAAGTAGTTGCGTAATTTTAAGATGCTCCTTCAATATGAGGGAACCAGATATCAGGGCTGGCAGAAGCAGGAAAGCACGGACAATACCATACAGGGGAAATTGGAAGCACTGCTTTCCAAAATGACGGGAAAGAAAGTTGAAGTACAGGGATCAGGGCGGACAGATGCCGGAGTGCATGCGCTTGGTCAGGTCGCTAATTTTCATGCCGATACGCAGATGAGTGTGGAAGAGATTTTGGACTATATGAATTTTTATCTGCCGGAGGACATTGCGGTTATTTCCTTAAGTGAGGTGCCGGAACGGTTTCACAGCAGGCTGAATGCAAAAGGAAAAACTTACTGTTACAGGGTAATTAATTCCACACTGCCACATGTATTTGACAGACGCTATGTGCATATAGTGAAAGAAAATCTGGATTTGGAAGCGATGAAAAAGGCAGCAGATATTCTTACGGGTACACATGATTTCAAGGCATTTACCTCCAATAAGAGGAGTAAGAAGTCTACGGTCCGCACGATTGATGAGATACGAATAGAGAGGGCTTTTGGCATTTCTCTGGGAACGGCAGGCATACAGGATGAGATCCGTTTTACTTACAGCGGAAATGGATTTTTGTACCATATGGTAAGAATTATAACAGGAACACTGTTAGAGGTGGGTACACATAAGAGAAAACCTGAAGAAATTGCGGAAATACTGGCATCCGGAGAGAGAGAAAACGCCGGAGAGCTGGTGCCTGCAAAGGGACTCACTTTAATGGAGGTTCGTTATTAGTGGACAAAAAGCAGCCCCATAAGAAATCTATTGAAATTATATTTTTTATTTATCTGTTGGTGGTAATGAAAGTTATCATTTTTAAGTATCCCATGGAACAATTGCGAAGCATTGCGGCCTCATGGGAGAAGAATGTTATTCTGGAGGGTCTGGACAGGGCTAATTTTACACTGTTTAAGACCATACGCATGTACATTGATTATTCTTATATGCTGAACAGTTTTGAGAATCTAGTGGGAAACGTTGTTGTATTTTTGCCCTTTGGTTTTTTGTTCCCCTATGTGCATGATAAGGGAAAAGGTTTTCCGGTGATGATGCTTCATGCCCTTTTCCTTATTGTTTGGATAGAAGTATTTCAATTATTCAGTGCCTTTGGCGCTTTTGATGTGGATGACATTTTGTTAAACAGCTTTGGAGCAGTGTTGGGCTATATCGTTTATCTTGGATTTGAAGTTATGAGAAAGCGGTATGTTCAGGGAAAGGAGAAATAAAAATGATAGAATTTTTAAAGGGATTAAAGGCAAACTATACAATATCGGCAATCCTGTGCGTAGTGATGGGACTTGTGCTCTTAATCTGGCCGGGAACGACTACCCAAATCGTGTGTACCATGCTGGGGATTGTGTTGCTGGCTTATGGAATTCTCCAGATTGCAATGTATTTATGGACAGCAGAAAAGACAATTTTTTCACAGGGAGCTTTACTGCTGGGGATTATCTTTGCTGTCATTGGTGCATGGATTGTTTTTAGACCTGAAATGATTATCATGGCAGTGCCGGTGATTGTTGGAATCCTGATCATGATACACGGACTGCATAATGTTGTGCAGGCAATCAGCTTAAAACAGGAGGGATATGAGAAATGGTGGCTGGCGCTTTTATTTGGAATCCTGACAGTGTTGTTCGGCGGCCTTCTGGTTTGCAATCCCTTTGGTGCAGTGGAAACGGTGGTAAGGATTATCGGCCTTTTCCTGATTTATGACGGAATTTCAGATATCTGGATTTTGTCAAGAATTTCCAAGATCAGAAAAACAAGAGAAAAGATTGTGGATGCCAAGTTCAGGGATTTGTAAGAGATGAAATAAAATCGTTGAATGTTTGGCTGCCCGGGTGGTATACTCTTATTAGAAGTAATATTCACCCGGCACGAAACAGAGAAAGGAGCAGTCATGCAAGTCGGTGCATTAAGTTTCAGACCATATGTCTATAATACAAATACCGTAAGTGCTAAAAGCCTTTCTAAGGTTTCCTCCATTGGGGATGATCTGCTTGCAAGTAAGACAGACTATTCATCCTTGACAGATGAGAGCCTGAATGAAAATCCTCTCAAAAAAGGTCAGACCGCTAATTTTGTGGATATTTTGGATATGCAGATGCAGATTGGAAGAATGAATGCTGCCAGAATCATGAAACCGGAGGAGGACCCGCAGGGACAGGATTTTAGCGAGGCTATTAATGACATGATGTAAAATTACATAACATGTAAGATGGGGGAAACGTTATGGCAGTGTATGAATTAAAAAATAATGCAGTGTCAATTCTGATCAGTTCCAAAGGGGCAGAACTAAAATCTCTTAAGAAGCTGGATTCAGACACAGAATATATGTGGAAGGCAGATCCTGCTTTCTGGGGAAGGACATCACCGATTCTTTTTCCCTTTGTAGGCTGTACCAAAAATAAAAAGTTCCGGACGAAAGGAAATACCTATTCCATGACTCAGCATGGATTTGCAAGAGATATGGAATTTGTACTTGAATCCAAGACCGAGGATGAAATCTGGCTTGTACTTAAGAGCAATGAAGAAACGATAGCAAAGTATCCTTATGAGTTCGTTTTAAAACTGGGATACAGGCTGCTTGGAGACGGAGTTGAGGTTTGTTGGCAGGTGGAAAATCCGGGGGAAGAGGATTTACCTTTTTCCATTGGAGGACATCCGGCTTTTAACTGTCCAATCAAAGAAGGAACAAAGCAGACGGATTACCTGATTAAATTTGACACAAAAGAGAAGGTGATCAGTACCAGAATCAACTGTGAAACCGGTCTGGCAATGGATGAGAAAGAGGTTTACCCCTTAAGGGACGGTTATCTTGCAGTGACAGAGCATTTGTTTGACAAGGATGCGCTGGTAATTGAAAATGATCAGGCCAAGGAAGTGTCATTCTGTTTGCCTGACGGAACACCTTACCTTACAGTTACCATGGAAGTTCCGCTGTTTGGAATATGGTCTCCACCGGGAAAGAGTGCACCGTTTATCTGTATCGAGCCATGGTATGGCAGATGTGATCATGAGAATTTTGACGGAGAGCTGAAGGAACGTGAGTGGGGAAATGTGGCAGCACCGGGACAGGTGTGGAAAGCTGCTTATCAAATCAGAATATGAGCTGAGAAAAATCCTTCTTGACAAATAACGCAAGCACTACTAAGATGAGAATAGTTACAGAATAAAAGGTGATGAAAAAGAGGAGTACACATCTCTTTCCTGTCAGAGAAGAAACCCGGTATTCATTTTAATGACGTACTGTGCTGAAAGGTTTTAAGGAGTGGAATGTGGAAGGTAGCTTTGGAGCCGGAGAGCAGAACCGCATTTAAGTAAGCTCTCACGTTTTATCCCCGTTACAGGATAGGATTTTGAAAGAAATCGCTGAGTGATAAACGAAGGTGGTACCGCGTAAATACGCCCTTTGCAGATAGAATATCTGCAAGGGGCTTTTTATATTCCGCTTATTTTTATTACCGGACACGATAGAAAAGGAGACGAACTATGAGCAAAGAACTTGCCAAAACCTATGATCCCAAAGGGATTGAAGACAGACTTTACCAGAAGTGGCTTGATAAAAAGTACTTTCATGCCGAAGTAGACCATTCTAAAAAGCCATTTACCATTGTGATTCCGCCCCCAAATATTACGGGACAGCTCCATATGGGACATGCGCTGGACAACACCATGCAGGATATTTTGATCCGTTTTAAGAGAATGCAGGGGTATAATGCACTCTGGCAGCCCGGAACAGACCATGCAAGTATTGCAACAGAGGTTAAGATTATCGAGAAGCTGAAGGAAGAGGGTATCAGTAAGGAAGACCTTGGACGTGAGGGCTTTCTTGAGAGAGCATGGGACTGGAAAAAGGAATACGGCGGACGTATCATCAGCCAGCTGAAGAAGCTGGGCTCCTCCTGTGACTGGGACAGAGAGCGTTTTACCATGGATGAGGGCTGCAATAAGGCGGTAACTGAAGTATTCTGCAAAATGCACGAAAAAGGCTGGATTTATAAGGGAAGCCGCATTATCAACTGGTGTCCTGTATGTAATACCTCCATTTCCGATGCGGAGGTAGAGTATACGGAGCAGGCAGGTCATTTCTGGCATATCAAATATCCCGTGATTGAGGATGACGGAACTGTCAGCACCACAAGATTTGTAGAATTTGCAACCACCAGACCGGAGACCATGTTGGGCGATACCGCAGTGGCGGTTAATCCTGAGGATGACAGATATAAGGATATTGTAGGCAAGAAGCTGATGCTTCCCATCGTAAACAGAGAAATCCCGGTAGTGGCTGATGCTTATGTAGATATGGAATTCGGTACCGGTGTGGTTAAGATTACACCCGCCCATGACCCCAACGACTTTGAGGTTGGAAAGCGGCATAATCTGCCTGAAATTAATATTTTAAATGACGACGCAACCATCAATGAAAACGGCGGAAAGTTCAGCGGCATGGATCGTTATGAGGCAAGAGAAGCCATCGTAAAGGAACTGGATGAAATGGGTCTTCTGGTTCGAATAGAGGACTATTCCCACAACGTAGGAACCCATGACCGCTGCAAGACTACCATTGAGCCTATGATTAAGCAGCAGTGGTTTGTTAAGATGGATGAACTGATCAAGCCTGCAGTAGAGGCGGTTAAGAACGGGGATATCCAGTTAATACCCAAGCGCATGGAGAAAACCTATTTTAACTGGACAGACAATATCCGTGACTGGTGTATTTCCAGACAGCTCTGGTGGGGACACAGAATTCCCGCCTACTATTGTGATCAATGTGGGGAAGTGGTAGTAAGCGCCAGCAAGCCGGCTAAGTGTCCGAAGTGTGGTCATGACCACTTTACACAGGACCCGGATACGCTGGACACTTGGTTTTCTTCTGCCCTGTGGCCTTTTTCAACATTAGGATGGCCGGAGCAGACAGAGGATTTGAAGTATTTCTATCCTACAGATGTACTGGTAACAGGGTATGACATTATCTTCTTCTGGGTAATCCGCATGATTTTCTCTGGTTTTGAACAGATGGGAGAAAAGCCCTTTAAGACTGTATTATTCCATGGGCTTGTAAGAGACTCACAGGGACGCAAGATGAGCAAATCCCTTGGAAATGGTATTGATCCTCTTGAAATTATCGACCAGTATGGTGCGGATGCCCTTCGTCTTACTCTGATTACAGGAAATGCACCCGGAAATGATATGCGTTTCTACTACGAGAGAGTTGAGGCAAGCAGAAACTTTGCAAATAAGATCTGGAATGCATCCAGATTTATCATGATGAATATGGACAGCGATGAGAGTCTTTCTGCCCAGCTTGAAAATGCAGCATTTGACCAGCTTGCACTTGAACCTGTTGATAAGTGGATTTTATCCAAATTAAATACTCTGATTAAGGATGTTACCGACAACATGGAAAGCTTTGAACTGGGAATTGCGGTTCAAAAGGTTTATGACTTTATCTGGGATGAATTCTGCGACTGGTACATTGAGATGGTTAAACCAAGGCTTTATAATTCCGATAACAAGGAGAGCAAAAAGGCAGCTCTTTGGACCTTAAAGAATGTATTAATCAATGCATTAAAGCTGCTCCACCCTTATATGCCATTTATTACAGAAGAAATCTTCTGTACGCTTCAGTCCGCGGAGGAATCCATTATGATTTCCAAATGGCCGGAATATAGCAAGAAGTGGAGCTTCGAGAAAGAGGAAAAGGACATTGAAATCATCAAGGAAGCGGTGAGAGGAATCAGAAACATCCGTACAGAGATGAACGTGGCGCCCAGCAGAAAGGCACAGGTATTTGTAGTCAGCGAGAATGAAGATATTCTGACAGCCTTTAGGGAGGGCAAGCTGTTCTTCCAGTCCCTTGCCTATGCATCAGAGGTATTGATTCAGAAGGACAAGGCAGGAATTGCAGAGGATGCGGTATCTGTAGTGATTGCCAATGCTACCCTGTATATTCCCTTTGCAGAGCTTGTTGATATCAGTCAGGAAATCGAACGTCTGCAGAAGGAAGAAAAGCGCCTTACGGGTGAGCTTAACCGCGTAAACGGAATGCTGAATAACGAGAAATTCATGTCCAAGGCGCCTGAGGCAAAGATTGCAGAGGAAAGAGAAAAGCTTGAAAAGTATACACAGATGATGGAACAGGTAAAGAGCCGTCTTGCACAGTTGCAGAAATAGGCTGGCTGGTTGCCAAATATACAAGATAAATGTTAAAATAGATTCGGGAATACATTTCTCGAATCTATTTTTGTGTTAAGGAAGGAGGGGAGCTATGGGCAGCAGGGATTTTTTGTCGGAAGAAGAGATTTCAGAGCTTCGCAAAGAGATGGAAACGCTGGCTATGGGAGATAAAGACACACCGGGCAAAGAAGGGACATTATCGGATGAGGGTGTCTTTGAAGGCCAGATATTGAAGGATATTGTTGATGAGACGAATATCACGCCTCTTACGATAGAAGAAAACGGTTCTTATGTTAAGATTTCGGATGATGATATGTGTGCATGGCTTTATCTGACCCCTCCGGGAACAGAAAGAGAGAATTATACCAAGGATGAACTAATCGATTTCCTTGGAAAGAACGGTGTCAGGAATGGATATCATCAGTCTAATCTGGCTGCCATGATCAAAAAGCATGTTTATGAGCGGGAGATTATCGTTGCCCAGGGGCAGCCTGCCATAGAGGGAAATGACGGATATTATGAATATAAATTTGACCCTGACCAGTATAAGGCTCCCAGAATCTTATCAAATGGCAGCGTGGACTATACCAATATGAGCACTCTCCAGAATGTTCGGAAAGGGGATGTGCTTGCGGTTTACCACCATGCCAAAATAGGACAGGATGGTTATGACATTAAAGGAAGAACGCTGCCGGCGAAAAGGGTAAAGGAAATTCCACCGTTAAAGGGACAGGCAGTTTATACGGAAGAAAATCCCGATATTTACCTTGCCTCTAAGGATGGAAAAGTGGAGCTGAGAAACGGCAGAATCGATATTCAGAGTCTGCATGAGATTAATGGCAATGTTACTTTGATTACCGGAAAGGTAGAATTTTACGGTGATATTGTGATTAACGGCAATGTGGAAGCCGGTGTGGTCATCAGGGCAGGAAGAAATATTGAAATCAGAGGAACGGTGGAAGCGGTCAATTTGTTTGCCGGAGGAGATATTATTTTGAGTCGTGGCATTCAAGGGGCTCAGAGAGCAAAAATTTCGGCAAGAGGGAACGTACTTGCGGATTTTATTGAACACGCGGTAGTGGTGGCAGGTGGAAATGTACAGGCGAATACGATTTTAAATTCCAGAATTTCCGCAGATGGGAATGTGCTGCTGACCGGAAAGAAAGGGGCAATCATTGGTGGCTATACCCACGCAATGATGGGAATAACTGCTACGGAAATTGGGAATCAGGCGGAAGTGCGAACCGTGCTCCATGTGGGCTGCGAGAAGGAAACCTATTCTAAATTGAAGACTGCAAAGGTCAGAGAGACCGCACAGAAAAACGAAATGAAGGAGCTTTCTGAGGAAGCAGCAGAACTGCTCGCCAAAAGAAAGGCGACAGGTGGCAGTACATCTGAAGTGCTTGAAAAGAGAATGAAAGCGCTTGAGGGAAGGCTGGTAAAGCTAAAGGCGGAAATGGAAGAGGGACAGCAGGAAATCAGAGGTATTGAGAAGCTTATTGCTAAGGGGCAGGGGGCTGAAATCAATGTGAGCGGTAATATTTACCGCGGCACTGTGGTAGGTATGGGACAGGCACAGATGCCAATTGAACACAATACCTGTTTTATGAAGTATTTCCAGCAAAGAGGCATGATAGAAACAAGCGTAATTGCATATTCATAACTTACAATCAGAAATCAAAAAGGGATGTCATGATCACATACAGGGAAGCAGAAGAATATATTTCAGATATACCGAAATTTGCAGGAAAGAACACTCTGCAGGATACGAGGAAAATGTTAGGGCTTCTTACGGAGAGTCCAAGGAGTAAAATTATCCATGTGGCGGGCACAAACGGAAAAGGTTCCGTTTGTGCCTATTTGAGGGCGATTCTGATGGCAGGAGGATGCAGTGTGGGAATGTTCATCTCTCCCCATCTGGAAACCACTCGTGAGAGGATTTGTCTTGGAACAGAACTGATCTCTGAGGAAGCATTTGTGAGGATTTTTGAGCGTGTGAGGGAGGCTTCTGTGTCAGCGCAAAAGAATGGGCTAAACCATCCTTCCTACTTTGAATTTCTGTTTTTGATGGCAATGTGTTATTTTTGTGAAAAAAATCCTGAGTATATTATCCTTGAAACCGGGTTGGGAGGAAGACTGGATGCTACCAACTGTATTTTACCTGACTTGTGTGTAATCACAGAAATCGGATATGACCATATGCAGTATCTGGGCAATACCATCGAAGAGATTGCCTACCAAAAGGCGGGGATTATAAAACCGGGAATTCCTGTTGTTTTTGTCGATAAAAGTAAGGCAGCCACAAAAGTGCTGGAAGAATATGCCAAAGAAACGAAAAGCCCGGTGGTTATGGTCAGAAAAGAAGATATTTTGAATGTGAATATAAAGAATAAAAGCATTGATTTTTCCCTTCATACTGGTTATTATAATTATGTTGGTCTTTCCTTAAACACGACAGCATTATATCAGACCGAAAATGCTTCGCTGGCAGTCTGTGCATCGGAAATGCTGGGGGATGAAAGAATTACGCCTGATATAGTAAGGAAAGGTCTGGGGGCAGCCCGCTGGCCGGGAAGAATGGAAGAAATTCTGCCGGGAATTTATCTTGACGGCGCCCATAATGAAGATGGAATAGCAGCATTTTTGAGCACAGTTCAGAGCACTCTCTGTAAGGGAAGGCGTTTTTTATTGTTTGGCGTTGTACAGGACAAACGCTATGATGTAATGATCAGGAACATTGCTGATAAGATGCTTTTTGATGAAGTGGCTGTGACGGTTTTAGAGACGGAACGAAGTGCTTCTATGGAGCAATTGAAGGAAGCATGGGGAAAATACGGTCAGATTAATTGCAGCTTTTATGAAAACGTGGAAAAAGCCTATCTGCATCTTTGTGCAGAAAAGGAAAGCTGTGATGAAATCTATGTTGTCGGGTCACTCTATTTGATAGGACAAATGAAGTCCCTGATGAGGAGAATACAGAATGATTGATTTTGAAGAGGAATTAAAGAAGTTTCACCCCAGTCTTGAGGTTGAGGATGCAGAGGAAGCAATCTACAATCAGGATCTGACGGATATGGCGGATCTTCTGATTAAAATGGTGGAAAAGAACAACAAGACAGAAGAATAAGGAGTGGCGGCATGGTTTGCTATAATTGTGGATGCCGTTTAACAGAACACGATTTTTGTACGGGCTGTGGTGTGGATGTATCAACCTATAAGAAAATTATATTCATGTCCAACCGTTTATATAATGACGGGCTGGAGAAGGCCACAGTAAGAGACTTATCCGGAGCAATTGTCAGTTTGCGGCAGAGTTTAAAATTAAATAAAAATAATATAGATGCAAGAAATCTTTTGGGGCTGGTGTACTTTGAAATGGGAGAGGTCATTGATGCCTTAAGTGAGTGGGTAATCAGTAAAAATCTGCGTCCTAAAAAGAATATTGCAGATGACTATATTGATATGATACAGACCAATCAGGCGAGATTGGATGCAATCAATCAGACAATCAAGAAATATAATCAGGCATTGCTGTACTGCTATCAGGACAGTCAGGATCTGGCAGTGATACAGTTAAAGAAGGTGCTTTCCTATAATCCGAAATATGTAAGCGCGCATCAGCTCCTTGCACTTCTCTATATTAATGCAGAGGAGTGGGAGAAGGCGCAGAGGGAACTGAACAAATGCTGTCAGATTGATACCAATAATACTACAACACTTCGCTATTTGAAGGAAGTGGAACATATGCTGATGCCGGAAGAGGGGGCTAAGAACGCACCAAAGAAAAAGGACTCAACAGAACGTGTGGTTAGGTATCAGAGTGGTAATGAAACCATCATTCAGCCTGTCAATACCAAAGAAACCAAAGGTGTTTCTTCACTGCTTAACTTGGGCTTGGGCGTTATTATAGGCGTAGCAATTGCATGTTTTTTGATTTTACCCGGACGGATTCAAAGCGCCAAAGCAGAAATCAATACGGAGCTTCGGGCAGTCAGCGAGCAGTCAGATGCGAAGACAGCTACCATCGATGAGCTGGAACAGAAAGTGCAGAAGCTGACAGACGAGAATACAGGATTAAAGGACGAGCTTGCATCTTATCAGGGAAGTAATGGCACAGTAAAGGCAACTGACGGACTTATGCTGGCAGTGGGTGCTTATATGGAAAATCCCGAGGATATAGAGAGCATTGCCAAATATATGGAAGCGTTGGATGAGGGAGAAGAGGAAACACAGCGTACGGAAGCATTTACAGCGCTGTATGATAAGCTTATGGAGCTTGTGGGAACCCAGCTGGTAGAGTTTTATTATAATGCCGGCTATGAAAGCTACCGGGCAGAGGATTATGAGGCAGCAATTCCCAATCTGCTTCGGGCATATCAGTATGATAATACGAATGGGGATGCACTATTCTATCTGGGAATTTGTTATCAGGAAAGCGGCGATGAGAATAAGGCAAAGGAAGCCTATGCAATGGTTATCGACGATTTTCCGGGTACAGAGATTGCCAACAAGTCAGAAACTTATCTGGCAGAAATCAATAATGCAGAATAACCCGCCATATGCAGAAATAAAAGTTTAGATTGATGCGATACAAAAGAGAACGTACAGAAGTATGTTCTCTTTTTTTATCTTATATTTCAGGAAAGGGGAAGAGAAATGGATGATAATTTTAAGGTAATTGACAATTACCTGATGGTAAAAATGCCGGAGGAGGTAGACCATCACAAATCAGTTTACATAAGTAAAACTGCAGATGAGTATATTATGCAGGAGGGGGTGGGGAACGTGGTGTTTGACTTTGAAGATACCCGTTTTATGGACAGCTCCGGAATAGGTATCATTATCGGCAGATATAAGAAAATATCTTACTTTGGAGGAAAGGTGTTCGCTATTAATACGGATATGCGTATCAGAAAGACATTAATGATATGTGGTTTACATAAGGTTATCGAGATCATGGAATAAAGAGTGCAGAAAATAATCGGAGGAAGAGGAAAGAGAATGAATATGGAAACAGGACAAAAAATGAGATGCAGGATAAAGAATGAGATGCAGCTTTCGTTTGATGCAATTTCGGTAAATGAGGCATTTGCAAGGGTTGCGGTTGCGGCTTTCGTTACGCCTTTAAATCCCACTATTGAGGAAATTTCAGATATCAAGACGGCAGTATCGGAAGCAGTTACCAACGCCATTATCCATGGATATGATGAAGAGTTTAGAAAGAGAGAGGATAAGGAAGAAAATAAGGTGTACCTGTGCTGCAGGATCATAGATGATGTACTTCAAGTGGAGGTCAGAGATACCGGAAAAGGGATTGATGATGTAGAGCGGGCGATGGAGCCGTTGTTTACCACTAAGCCTGAGTTGGACAGATCAGGAATGGGTTTTGCGTTCATGGAAGCGTTTATGGATGATCTGGAGGTGCAGTCAGAGCCGGGAAAGGGAACCATTGTGCAAATGAAGAAAAAACTTGGGACTACGTCATGGATTGGACAAGAGGAGTAGTCTATGACAGAAAATTCAGTACTGATCGAAAGGGCACAGGCAGGAGAAAAGGAAGCAAGAGAAGTACTGGTGGAGCAGAATTTGGGATTGGTTCGCCATATCGTGAAGCGGTTTTCGGGCAGGGGTTATGAGGTGGAAGATCTGTTCCAAATTGGTGTGATTGGATTAATGAAAGCAATTGATAAATTTGATACCGGATATGAGGTAAAATTTTCTACCTATGCTGTACCGCTGATTACCGGAGAAATTAAAAGATTTATCCGGGATGATGGGATGGTAAAGGTATCCAGAACCCTGAAAGAAAACGGGATGCGGGTGAAATATGCAAGGGAGCGCTTGGGAATTGTTTTGGGAAGAGAGCCAACCTTAAATGAGGTTGCAGTGGAAGCTGCGCTTACCCCTGAAGAAGTGGTACTTGCAATGGAAGCAAATGTTCAGGTGGAATCTATCTATAAATCAGTTTACCAGAATGATGGCAATGAGATTTTTATGGTGGATCAGCTTGCAGATGAAAAGCAGGATGAACAGGAGACTGTTTTGAACCATCTGGTAATCAATCAATTATTGGGAGACCTGCCGCAAAAGGAGCAGATGTTAATCAGACTCCGTTATTATCAGGACAAGACTCAGACAGAAGTGGCGAAAGTGCTTGGCATCAGTCAGGTGCAGGTCAGCCGTATGGAAAAGAAAATACTGCTTGGCATGCGTCAGAAAATGGTAGAAGAAACAGGAACAAAAGTACCTGCCAATGAGAAATATAGGTAGTTTCCGAATAGACATATTTTCACTGCCGGAGCTTTTTTAGTTGACATAATAATTTTTTTAATGTAAGGTATATTATGTAAACAAATGTCCAAATTTATTTTCAGGAGTACATATGAGAAAGCAAAGACGTTTTTTGGTATTATTGTTAAGTATAGTTCTTCTGCTACAGACTGGAATGGCTGTCAGGGCAGAGGAAGCAGAAATGTCCCAGATGGGTGCCTTGCAGGAAGAAACAGAAAATGAGGCAGAACCGGACGAAGATCAGGAAATGCAGGAATATCTGGAAGAGGCACGGGAAGCTTTAAGCCCAATTATTGAGCAGGAAGCTGTGATGGCACTGGTTTATCTGAGCGACATTTATGAAGTAAGAAAAACTCCCGACAGCGGCGGGGAAGTTTCGGTATCTGTGCCTTCAGGAACAACTGTTCTGATTAAAGGAGTTGGACTGGATTCTGAGTATAACCTCTGGTATCAGGTTCTGCTTGAAAAGGATGGAAATACATATGAGGGTTATGTGGAGAGGGGCAATCTGGCATATGCCAATGAAACATTTATTGAATGGGAAAATGAGTATTTTCCACAGATTGCCATGTTTGCCATGGAGTGGGGCGGTTATGCGGACATAGAGCAGTTCCCCGAATCCTATAAGGACAAGCTGCTACAATTGAAACAGGCACATCCCAATTGGATATTTGTAAGACAAAATACAGGGCTGGAATGGCAGAGTGTTGTTAATAATGAAAATTATAAGGACAGAAATCTGATCAGCAGCAAGATGGGCGCAGCTTATCGTGACGGCTATTACGGACAAAGCTGGTATTATGCGTCAGAGGCAGCAGTGAAATATTATCTGGATCCAAGGAATTTTCTGGATGAAACAAGAATTTTTCAATTTGAACAGCTGACCTATAACCCCTCTTATCATTCCAAGGCTGCGGTTCAGAACATTTTGAATAATACTTTTATGAAAGGGGAACTTCCAAAATCCGGGATGACCTATGCGGATGCTTTTTTTGAGATAGGCGTTTCCCTTAGAGTCAGTCCGTTTCATCTGGCATGCCGTGTTTATCAGGAACAGGGAAACGGAGAGTCGGCACTAATTTCAGGAAACTATGCAGGATATGAAGGATATTATAATTACTTCAATATAGGTGCAGCAGGAAGCACGAATAAACAGGTAGTTGAATCCGGTCTGGCCAAAGCTGTTTCATTAGGCTGGAATACACCCTATGCATCACTGAAGGGTGGAGCAGGAATTTTGTCTAAAAATTATATTTTGAGAGGTCAGGATACTTTATACCTCCAGAAATTTGATGTGGATGCAAGCGATGGAACTCTTTATACCCATCAGTATATGCAGAACATTATGGCACCTTATTCAGAGTCCAGTATGGTAAAGAGTGCATACGCAAGAACCGGTGCTCTGGATAATCCCTTCGTGTTTAAAATACCGGTATATAATAATATGCCATCAGCTGCCTGCCCGGTGCCGACAGCGACACCAACGGCAACACCAACAGCGACACCAACGGCAACACCAACAGCAACGCCAACGGCAACACCGACGGCGACACCAACAGCAACACCGACGGCGACACCAACAGCGACACCGACAGCGACGCCTACGGTCAAGCCAACGGCGACACCGACAGTTAAGCCGACAGCGACACCGACAGCAACACCGACGGCGACACCGACAGTTAAGCCGACAGCGACGCCTACGGTCAAGCCGACAGCGACGCCAACAGTTAAGCCGACGGCAACACCGACAGTCAAGCCGACGGCAACGCCAACAGTTAAGCCGACGGCAACAGCGACAGTTAAACCAACGGTAATACCCACGGAACGTCCAACGGAGAGACCCACAGTGGTTCCTACGGAACAGCCCACAGAGAGACCGACAGCGGTTCCCACGGAGCGCCCAACGGAGAGACCGACAGCGGCTCCCACGGAGCGCCCAACGGAGAGACCGACACCGGTTCCCACGGAGCGCCCAACGGAGAGACCGACAGCGGCTCCTACGGTGCAGCCCACAGAGCGACCTACTGATCCTCCGGTGCAGACAATACAGAGCACATTAAATGATGCGAGCCCACAGGCAACGCCTGTAACGGAAACAGTGCAGGCAACGGCGGAACCTGTAATCACAGAAATGGCAATGGCAAGCGCAACAGCGACAGCATCAACAACAGATGAAGCTGCTCCGGCTGCAAGTGCAACGGCAGTTCCGGAACTTGCTCCGACTACGGCAACGGCGGTAGCTGTGGCAGCAGTAACACCAAAGCCCCAGACGGCACCGGAAGAGGATGTCCTTGTCATGGATATGAGCAAAACTGATATGATTTATGCACAGACTCTGGAACAGATTAAGGATCAGGGAAGAAAAGTAGTTCTTGAAATGAATGATCAGGTCAGCTGGTCCATAGATGGAAGCACCATAGAGAGTGATAATCTGGAAGATATCAACCTTGAAGTAGAGGTGGGAAGCAGTCATATCCCTGAGCAGAAACTGCAAATCCTGACGGAAAATGAAACTTATGTTGAACTGTCGCTGGCACATAACGGCGAATTCGGCTTTACGGCAGTACTTTCCGTAGAACTGGAGAACGCACAGCCGGGACAGTATGCAAATCTCTTCTATTACAATGAGGAGACAGGTGCATTTGAATTTATGTGTGCATCTCTTGTAGGCAATACCGGCAAAGCAGAGTTTGAGTTTAAGCATGCATCGGATTATGTTATCATTATCAGCGATGATACAAAGGAAATGCTGGTGGAGGAGAAGGCAGAAGCTATGGCACAGGCAGAAGCAGAGGCAGTAGAAGCCATGGCGCAGGCGAAGGAGGAACTTCCTGCAAAAGAGCCTCATAAGGCAGCAGGAATTATTGTACTCATCCTTCTGGGAAGCATTGCGCTTGTAATTGGTGCATATTTGATTTTTAAGAAAAAAGATGAATAGTGGTAAAGATGCGTCAGAAAGGACATCCAATGAGAAGACGGGATCGTGAAATTACGGAGTTTGATGAAATTGTCAAAGTAATTGAAAAATGTGAGGTTTGTCGGCTGGCATTGAATGATGGGGAGTATCCATACATTTTGCCGCTCAACTTTGGCATGGAGCTTATAGATGGGAAAATAACCTTTTACTTTCATGGTGCACCGGAAGGGAAAAAATATGAGCTGATTCAAAGAAACAATAAGGCAAGCTTTGAGATGGACTGCTCTACAAGACTGGTAACAATCTTAGAGGACGGAAATTGTACCATGGAATATGAGAGCGTGATTGGTCAGGGAACTGTTGAGATTGTTCCCGATGACCAAAAGGAACGTGCATTGGATATTCTGATGAAGCATTATCACAAAGAGGATTTTCCGTACAATAAAGCGGTTATTCCGAGAACAAAAGTGTTTAAGATGACGGTAGAGCGTTGTACCGGAAAGAGAAGAATGAAACATTAGAGTGTAATTAAGGAGTGGGAAGCAGCGGCTTCCCACTTTTTTTAAAAAATTTTTTAAAGCTATTGACAACTATTCTTGTCAATGTTAATATATCGAATGACAAGGATGGTTGTCAAAATGTAAATAAAAGCTGTCAGCAAATAAATCAAAAACTAAAATAAGGAGATGTAAAGATGCCGCTTTATAATCATTTAAAGGAGTACAGGGCAAGACTGGGTGTGAACCAGCAGGAGATGGGGGCATTGGTAGGAACTTCAAGGCAGACCATCAGCCAGATTGAACGGGGAGATTACTCACCGTCCGTTACCCTGGCATTAAAGATTGCAAAGATTTGCGGAGCAAAGGTTGAAGACATTTTTGAATATGAGGAGGACAATTAAATGATAACAGAGATGAAAACACAGGCGGTCGACGCCAGACAGGAGAAGAAAAAGAATAAAAAGATATATGTGAAGTTTGCACTCATATTGGGAGGCGCTTTTCTGGTAGGACTTCTTAGCGGAATGTGTGCAAATTTCCTGTCAGACAAAGTAGCAGGAATGCAGTCTGTTTGGGGCAATATGATAACTGTCTTAAGATATGCAGTTCCTGTATTCTGGACAGTATTGAATTTGGGAGCGTTCATTGCATCCCTTTTGATTTACCAAAAAGCAAAGAGACTTGAAGCCCTTTGGGATGGGGAAGACGAAGGTGTCATCGAAAGAATAGAGAATTTACTTAGTTATCCGTCCCTGCTGTCAAGCGTTATGATGGTATGTAATTTTGCCTTTTTTGGAATTATGATTAAGCTTGTGGAGTTAAATGCCGGTGCGGAAAGTCCACATGGTGAGCTGACTGGAATTGTTTTGTTCATATTCATAATGAGCTTCGTGCTTGAAACGATTGTGAGCAAGCTGGTGGTAGATTTTGAGAAGAAGCTTAATCCTGAAAAGAGGGGGAATATTTTTGATACCGGGTTTAATCAAATATGGCTCGGAAGCTGCGATGAAGCTGAAAAGCATATTATTTATCAGTCCGGCTATGGCGCCTTTCGTGCCGGAAACATGACTTGTATGGTATTGTGGGTGATTACCATGTTCTCGCAGATGTTCTTCCAAACCGGAGTGTTGCCTGTCATCTGTGTCTGCATTATTTGGCTGGTGCTGGTAATCAGTTATATGGTCAATGCGATGAAGCTGGAAAAACATTAAGCCAGCATTCTCCGGTATTCCCGCGGGGAACAGCCGAATTTTTCGCGGAATACTTTGCCGAAATAGCTGCTGCTGTCAAAACCGCATGCGGTTCCGATTTCTGTAATGGAAAGCCGGGTATGGGCAAGCAGCTCACATGCCTTGCGAAGGCGGTAGTCCATCAGATAGGTAAAGGGAGACTGCCCAAGGGTGTCGTTAAAGCACCGGCAGCATTCCCTGACACTGATGAAACTGGAGTCTGCAATCTGCTTTAAGGTAAGCTTCTCATGATAGTGAACCGCAATAAATTCCATCATGGTTTTGATGCGGTCACTGTGAGAGCTTGCTTTTTTCATTTGCTGTTGTTCTTTGGTCAGTAAATAGAAGGATTTCCAGAGTTGTGTCATCTTTTCCAGAATGTCGAGTTCATATCCATCCGATTTTGCGGTATAGGTTTGATAGGACTCTTTTAAAATTTCAATGAGTGCCTGATGATCCTTATTGGATGGCTTCAGGCAGAACAGATCAAAATCCGGGTTTTCTATAATTGGATTGATATATTTACGCATCAGAACACTCTGCTTCTGACCGCCTATAAATTGAGGGAGAAAAATGTGCTCCTCCTGTATGCAGGCATCCTGTTCCTGACAGCGTGTCATATGGAGGACATTGGCATTGATAAAGCCACCTTCTCCCTCCTGAAAAAGATAGCGCCCGCTGGGCAGGTGGTATTCCAGAGCGCCTTCACGCATATAAAAGAATTCCACCTCATTGTGCCAGTGCCACGGAAAGGTACATTCCGGGTAGACGTGAAGATCGCACAGGTTGGTAATATATGGGAATTCCGGTGTGAGAGTAACCGTTTCTTCTAAGGTGGATTCATTAATTCGAATTATATTTGTAGATTCCATAAATAAAATATTACCTCCAAATGAAGCGGTTGGCCATATAATTATATTTTTTGACCGTCATGTGATAGAAAACAACCACTTGCATGCAATATTATTATACAAGTTATTGGGAAGAAATCAAGATTGCACGGGAGGAAATATCATGAGCCTTTTATTAGCCATAATTTATCTTGCATTTATCAGTCTGGGATTGCCGGATGCGCTGCTCGGCTCAGCATGGCCGGGTATGCATGAACAGATGAATGTTCCGGTATCTTATGCCGGAATTGTCACGATGATTATTTCGGCAGGAACCATTATATCAAGTCTGTTCAGCGACCGTTTGACAAGGAAGCTGGGAACCGGAAAGGTAACGGCCTTCAGCGTTGCTCTTACAGCGGTTTCACTTTTTGGATTTTCTCTGTCAAGATCTTTTGTTATGCTTTGCGTGATTGCGCTGCCCTATGGCTTGGGCGCAGGTGCTGTGGATGCATCGCTGAATAACTATGTAGCGCTCCACTATAAAGCGAGACACATGAGCTGGCTGCACAGCTTCTGGGGAGTCGGGGCTACGGTAGGCCCTTACATAATGGGCGCCTGTCTGACCGGAGGACTGAACTGGGATAAGGGCTATCTGATTATTGCCATCATACAGATGGTGTTGACCGCAGCACTGTTCTTTTCACTGCCTCTTTGGAAGAAACCGGAAACTGCGGGCGAAGGGGAGACAGAACAAGGGCACATGGGAATGGCACAATTACTTAAAATGCCGGGTGTTAAAGAGGTGCTTACAGCTTTTTTCTGCTACTGTGCGGTGGAACAGACAGCAGGGCTCTGGGGAGCAAGTTATATGGTAATGGATCGCGGCATGTCTGCGGAAGTTGCCGCAAAATGGGCAGCTTTGTTTTATCTGGGGATTACCGTAGGCAGATTTATCTGTGGCTTTATCACCATGAAACTGGATGATAAAACAATGATCCGCCTGGGACAGGGGATCATCGTGGGTGGAATTATTCTGTTGTTGCTGCCTTTTGGTAATTTGGTAATGTGCGTGGGACTTGTTATGATCGGTCTGGGATGCGCGCCTATTTACCCAAGTATCATTCATTCAACACCGTCCAACTTTGGCACGGGAGTTTCCCAGGCAATGATAGGGATGCAGATGGCATGTGCCTATGTTGGCACTACGTTGATGCCGCCACTGTTCGGAGCACTTGCAGATCTCGTCGGAATCGGGCTTTATCCTCTTTATCTGCTCATAATTACTGTTGTAATGATACTGATGCTGGAAAAGCTTAACCGTGTGATTAAGCACAAACAGGAGGCAGTCCTCCAATCACGTTGAATGCGGAAATCAGACTGCATGCAGTAGTGACTTTGATTTAACGGCTGTTACAGAGCTTTCTTTACAGAAATAGCTTTCATAGGGCACATTTCCTGACAGCAGAAGCAGGAGATGCAGCCCTTTTTTTTGAATTTAGCCTTCTTATTTTCAATTTTAATGATATGTGCCGGACAGCTTTCGGCACATTTCCCACATCCCACACAGAGAGAGGGATTAAGCTGCGGATAAGATTTGAACAGCCGTGCTGCAATTTTCGCAAATGGTTTCTTTAAAAAATCAGGCATTACACCGGAAAAGTCAAGCTTTTTAGTGTCCGGTA
This sequence comes from Bacillota bacterium, assembly GCA_029226935.1. GTDB lineage: Bacteria > Bacillota > Clostridia > Lachnospirales > Lachnospiraceae > Suilimivivens. The sequence continues at coordinate 64,520 of JAQXYZ010000080.1, forward strand.
CCTGAAAGGGAGTGAGTCCTTCAGGAACCGGGTCGCCCTTTAAGGTGATTTCATCCGGCTTGGCAAGCCCGGAATCCACTGCCTGACGGATCATTTCTATTTCCATAGGGTCAAGTCCCATCAGACCTGCAGCAAAGTAGTCCTGTGTGTAGAAATCTCTGGCAGCCAGAAGCAGATGAAGCGGATGGGAGGTGCCACCGGTAGGACCGTTTCCCTCCATGGCATCAATTGCATCTATGATGGTAAGATCAGGATTTACAGTCTGTGCAAGCTCAAGCAGCATACGGGAAAAATCCTTAAGATCCGGCCAGCGGTAGTGCATCTGGGGCTTTTCAAGTCCGGGGATGGTTCCGAACAGGTTCTTGATTCCACCGGAATAACCGGTCATGGAGTGAGTTTTCAGCTTACAGATATTGATGATATAATCCGCATTCAGAATAGGGCTGATAATATGGAAGGAATGATTTGCGAACCCGGGCTTACAATTAACTGTCTGTGCCGAAAAATCCATATTCAGCTTTACTTCAGGTTCTAATTGCTTCATGCCGCAGACATGATAGATGTTTTTCATGTATTCGGCATTGTATAATCCACCGGAGCTTTCTGCAAGGGTAATATCCGTGATTCCATGCTCGTTTAGCCAGCGCACCACAGCTTTGATCACAAGGGGATGTGTGGTAACCGGAAATTTAGGACTTTTTGCCATCACAAGATTGGGTTTTATTACTACCTTAAGGTCAGGGCGCATATCCTCTGCAATGCCGAGTGCTTCCATAGACTTACAGATAGCGGGGTAAATCAGCTCTTCTTTATATTCAGGTACATTGTATAAAGTCTGTATCATAATTGTTCGATCCTTTCTGAGTTAAAGTATGTTCATTTTAACACTGAAACGGTTTTTTTGGAAGATACAGATTTTTGTTGCCGGATAATGGGTGCAGAGGTATAATATTACAGATTTGGCAGTGGTGAGAAAAGATTTTAGACGGAATGAGCAATTAGGGAGAGAATTATTTTGAAGATAGACAGACCGAAGGTTTTGCAGGCATTTGCCGCTTATGTGGAGAATTATAACATCGCAGATGAGAAGGTACGGCTTAAAATTGAGCATACTTATCGGGTGAGCGGGCTTTGCGAGAAAATTGCCGCATCACTTGGTTTGAGCCGGACTGATGTAGACATGGCATGGCTGCTTGGAATGCTGCACGACATAGGAAGATTTGAGCAGCTGAGAAACTATGGGACATTTAACGATTCCCAATCCATTGATCATGCTATGTATGGGGCACAGATTTTATTTGAACGGGAAAAAATAAGAGATTATATCAAGGAAGATGCAGAGGATGAAATGCTGCGGACAGCAGTGGCATATCACAGCGCTTACAGACTTCCGGAACATCTGGATTCCAGAACCCGGATGTTCTGTGACATTCTGCGGGATGCGGATAAAATTGACATCTTAAAGGTAAACATAGATTTCCCACTGGAGGAAATTTACAATGTGACAACATGGGAGCTTAAGAACGCCACAGTTACCAAAGAGGTAATGGAAGCCTTTCGGGAAGGACATGCGGTGCTCAGAAGCCTGAAAAAGACTCCGGTTGACAATACAGTAGGACATATTTCACTGGTTTACGAGCTGGTGTATCCCATTAGCCTTACAATTGTAAAGGAACAGGGCTATATGGATAAGCTGATGGATTTTTCGTCGGATAATCTTAAAACAAAAAAACAGTTTGAGGAAATCCGTGAAATTATGGGAAAATATATGGACAGCAGCAAATGAGAAAATCTTTGTGGGTCTTATGAGGAGGATAAGAAATGAAAGAGTACAGAAACTATATTTTTGATTTGTATGGAACACTTGTGGATATTCATACCAATGAGAGCAAATCGTCCCTATGGAAAAATATGGCATGCATTTATTCGATGATGGGAGCCTCTTATGAGCCATCAGAATTAAAGAAGCAGTATCAGCTGTTGGCAGGGGAAGAATTGGTCATCACCTTAGAACGGATGAAGAAGGAACTGAAGGTTGAGCAGCTGGCAGAAACAGAAATTGAAATTCTTCTGGACAATGTATTTCAAAAGCTTTTTGAAAGAAAAGGAATCATGGCGGATGAAAAGCAGATTCATCAGATCGGAGTTACCTTCAGAAGCCTTTCATTAAGCTATTTAAGGCTCTATGAGGGCGTACTTGAACTGTTTGAACGATTGAAAAAGGCAGATAAGAAAATATATCTTTTGTCCAATGCACAGCGGATGTTTACAGAACCTGAGATGAGAATACTGGGTATTTATGATTTGTTTGACGGAATCCTGTATTCCTCTGATGCCGGTGTTAAGAAGCCTTCTTATCATTTTTATGATGCATTGTTCCAAAAATACGGATTAAAGAAGGAAGAATCCGTGATGGTTGGAAACGAGTACCGGGCAGATATCTGGGGTGCCGAACAATATGGTTTGGACACTATGTATGTATTTACAGAGCTTTCCGGTGAAAAACCGGACAAGCTGCCGGAAAACTGCCGCAGGCTTAAGGTGATTGGCGAGGTATTTTGAAAAAGTAAACTCTGAAAAGAGGGAATATGGCTCAATTGTAAAACTAAATTCCAGCCAAAATGCTAAAAATGGTCTGTTTTGTGATTTTGAGGAACTTTAACAATAAAATATACCTTTGACGACTTAAAAAAACGTGATAAAATTGTTGTGTCAAGTCTGTTTGTTTGCACAGCAAACAGACAGCTGGAAAATTTTGAGCAAAAGTAAATTCCACCCGTCTTGTGGTAAATATGAGTCGAAGTGGTTACCTGTCTGCTCTGTCATATTTTATTTTTTTAAGAGATCCGGTTTTAACATGACGTCGTCTGGGGAGACTTCAAATTGTCCTGTTAGAATCGGAATTCTTTTGTCTATAAGTAGTTTTGCTAATGCAAATGGAGTGGCTCCATTAAGGCTGTCTCTTGCGGTTGAGTTGATATGACTTGCAAGTTTATTGATATCAACTTGAGTGTAGTTCTGCATACTTTTGCCTTTAGGAATCACATACCTTATGAATTCATGATTCTTTTCAAGTTTTCCTTTTTGGTTAGAGGCATATGGATCACAGTAAAACACGTAGCAACGCCGTCGCCCAAGAGAGTCTTTTTCGATGTCCCAGGGGTTCTTAAATTCTGAACCATTATCAGTTAGAATGACTTCAAAGTACTTTCTGAAAAGATGTAGGGAGATGGTATTAACCAAGTCATTAAATGCGTTTATAACGCACTCCTGGGTACATCTGGGTAGCAGAATAATAATCATGAAGTTGCAACTTCTAAACAGAAGAGTCATGAGACATTTGCCGGCATCTCTTGTGCCTTTTACGGTATCAAGTTCAACTACAGATGCATCCGGATGTTTTTCCATATAGAACTCAAAATCCTTGTAAGTACGTTTATTACGATATGCCTGTATGAGATTACGGTTCTTGGGACTATTGTTGTTTGAACGACGCTTTTTATAACGAACTCGCCTATGTAAGTCGATATTTCTGGCTTCAAAAACACGCTGATCAAGATAGTTATAAAGTGTTCTTCTGCATATAGGAATGTCATTAGCATGCACAGCAAATATGTGACTTAATGGCTGCCCTTTCTTTATAAGTGGAGAGATTATAGCGTCAAGATCAGATAATTCTTCAGGTGTCATATTTATACCAACTCTGGATTTGACAAGTGTAGCTTCATACTCTGACTGCGCTTTCTTAGCGTAGTATACGTGCTTCTCTAAATGACAGACTTGACGTGCTTCACAGCCATTACAAACATAAGGTGGTTTAAGCGGAATGTCACAAATAATCTGCTTATCATCAGGGCAGGTGTAATGGTAGTTGAAGATGCGGCATTGTTTACATTTACGATTGCATAATCTATCGCCACACATATGTTGTAGGGTACAAGTTTTATAGTTTCTACAATTAGTGCAACCATGAGCCCTACCGGAAGCTTTGCGCGTCTCCATATGAAGCTTTACTTCTTTTGATATAGTTGATGGATCCTTGCCAAGTGCTTTACCGATGTCTGTGAAAGAGGAACCTCTCACAAGTTCCTGCTCGATATAAGTCCTGTCAGTAAGAGTAAGATGACGTTGCTTTTTCTTTTTGTTTGCCATAAGTATTCCTTTCTGGCAGACAGATAACCAACATCATCATTAATCAAATAGAAAGCTTGTGCAAGACTTATTTCCAGTTGAAGAGAAAAAAGAGGAGTTCAACTGGAAATAAAAAATGCATTCTACGATTGCACTGCTTGCGAACTTGTTCGCAAAAAGAAGAAACTTGTCCCTTAAATTGTTCACCTATGTTATAATGACCTTAAAAAGCCAGGACATAAAGGAGGCGTTATGGAATTTAATGAATACAGAGATGAAATAAACCAT
>JAQXYZ010000081.1 GCA_029226935.1 Bacillota bacterium
CTACGCCACTGTTCTCTTTGACGCGTTCCTGCACCTGACGCATCAACTCGAGAATCTGTGCAGCCGTCGCTTCTCCGCGGTTGATCACAAAACCGCAATGCTTTTCCGACACCTGCGCATCGCCCACGCGAAAGCCGCGCAGTCCTGCCTCCTCGATCAGTTTTCCTGCAAAATAGCCCTCCGGTCGCTTAAAGGTACTGCCGGCACTGGGATAGTCCAGCGGTTGTTTTTCTGTCCGCTTCTTGCGCAGTTCATCCATCTTTGCCCGAATGACAGCCTCACTTCCCTGCACCAGATTCAACCGGGCTTCCAGCACGATCTCTTCCTCATCCATCATGCGGCTGTGCCGGTAGGATAGATCCAGCTCATCTGCCGGACGTACTTTGATCTCACCCGTTTTCGTGAGCACGCGCACGCCGGACAAGATATCCTTCATCTCTCCGCCATAGGCACCTGCATTCATCACAACAGCACCACCTATGGTACCCGGAATCCCTGATGCAAATTCAAGCCCTGTCAGCCCGTTTTCCTGCGCACATCTTGCAATCTGTGAGAGCAGCACTCCTGCACCCACTTTTATGCGAGTGTCCTCCACCTGAATCCTATTCATCTTGCTGCCTATCTGCAAAATAACACCCTCATATCCCTTATCTCCTACCAGAAGATTACTTCCGTTTCCTAATATAAAATAAGGAATCTCTACCATTTTTAAATAAGGAATCAGTGCCGCAAGCTGCCCGACATCACTGATGCGTATGAAACAGCTTGCTTCCCCACCTACTCGAAAGGTAGTATGTTTACTCATCGGTTCGTTTAAGAGAATATCTTCCCTTGGCACATAGGCTTTTATGAATTCATACATTGCAGAACTGATTTTTTCCACTTTTATTTACCTGCTGTTCTATTTTATTTCAAATCCAGTACCAGCTTGGCAGCGCCATAAATACCCGCATCATTTCCAAGAGTTGCAAGCGCAAATTTGGCATTCCTGCTGCCATGGAAAACATTTTTTTCATAATTTGGTCTGATATAATTAAGCAGAATTTCCCCAGCCTTGGAAACACCGCCTCCAATTACGATTGCCTCAGGATTGACAACACTGGCAATCACTGCAAGTGCATCTCCCAGATACTTTCCAAACTCCTCTGCAACTTCTATCGCAAGCTCATCCTTTTCTTTCACTGCATCGAAGACGGTTTTTGCAGAAACCTCGCCCTGCCTCAAAACGCTGTTCTTATCACTTTCTCTCAGCTTCTTATTTGCCAGTCTGGTAATTCCTGTAGCAGACGCATACTGCTCCAGACACCCTTTGTTACCGCATCCACAAGCTTCAGTTTCTCCATCCTGTACATGGATATGTCCTATTTCTCCACCTGCGCCGGTTGCACCTGTCAGTACCTTTCCATCAATAATGATACCACCGCCTACACCGGTACCTAAAGTTACCACAATCAGGTCATTACTTCCCTGTCCGCCGCCCTTCCACATTTCTCCGAGAGCTGCCACATTGGCATCATTTCCTGCCATAACCGGCATATGAAGGAGTTCTTCAAGTGTTTCCTTAATACTGAAAGTTTCCCATCCCAGATTGACAGCCTTATGCACAACACCTGCACTGTCAATAGGCCCCGGTGCGCCTACTCCCACACCTTTCACTTCTTCTTTTGCAATTTTCTTTTCATCAATTTTAGCTTTGATACTCTCTGCTATGTCAGGCAAAATTTTGCTGCCGCTGTCTTCTGTTCTGGTGGGAATTTCCCACTTATCCAAAAGACCACCGGTTACGTCAAACAGACCAAGCTTAACTGTCGTACCCCCAATATCTACTCCAAAAACATACTGACTCATAATTCATACCCTCTCTTTATCTTTATTTTTGTTCTTTAAATTTATTCATCTTTCTTAGAAAAAATTAATTCTCATCGTCATCATCGTCCCGTTTTCTTGTAAGGGATTCCTGTACTCTTCTGTAAAGCTCCTGCGCCGCATTATATCCCATCTTCTTCTGACGATGGTTGATGGCTGCCGATTCACATATAATGGCAAGATTTCGTCCCGGACGAATAGGAATGTTATGACATACGACTTTATTGCCCAGATACTCTGTATATTCTTCCTCCAGTCCCAGTCTGTCATATTCCTTTTCTTTGTCCCAGTCTTCCAGCCGAATAACCAGGTCGATATTCTGCGTATCCTTGACACTGGATACACCGAACAGGGTCTTGACATCTACAATACCAATGCCACGAAGTTCAATAAAGTGCTTTGTAATATCCGGTGCAGAACCTACCAGTGTGTCGTCACTCACCTTACGTATTTCAACAGCATCATCCGTCACAAGTCGATGTCCTCTTTTGATCAGTTCAAGCGCTGCCTCTGATTTACCAATACCGCTTTCACCTGTAATCAGAACGCCTTCACCAAAAACATCGACCAGAACACCATGCACGGAAATGCAGGGAGCCAGCATAACATTCAACCATCTGATTATCTCAGCCATAAAAGCAGAAGTTGCTTTCTTTGTCATCAAAATGGGAACCTCATACTCCAATGCAGTTTTGAGGAAAAGCTCATCCGGCTGCAGCTCACGACAAAAAACAATCGCCGGAATTTCGCAGGAAAGAAGTCTTTGATAGATTTCTCTTTTTCTTGCTTCCGGTAATCCTTCCATATAAGTATACTCTACAAACCCGATAATCTGTAGTCTGGTAGCTTCAAAATGTTCAAAATAACCTGCCATCTGAAGCGCCGGTCTGTTAATATCGGGCTGTGTAATTTTAATTTTGGAAATGTCCAACTCGGGGGTCAGATTTTCCAGTTTCATCTTTTCAATAATCTGTTCCAGTTTTACGTTTGCCATACCCCACTCCTTTTGTCTATAAAGACATTGCTTTCTTCTGCGCTTCTTCGTCTGCTCGTTAATCGCGCAAGAAAACCAAATGTCTGCTTTGCAGCCGCTTGGTTTTCTTTTGCGCTCATTATATCATAGAAAATGTACAATCTCAACCTTCCCCGTAATGGAAAAAGTCGTAAATCCCTCTTGCCACATTTTCCGGAATTTCATCCACAGCTACAAGGGTCTCAACATCTGCATTCTTCACCTCGTCTATTGATTTAAAACGGCGCATCAACGCTTTCCTTCGGGAAGGTCCCACTCCCGGAATCTCATCAAGAACCGACTTTACCTGTGCTTTAGACCGCAGAGACCGATGATACTCTATCGCAAAACGATGCGCTTCATCCTGAATTCTTGTAATTAATTTAAAGCCCTCGCTGTTTCTGTCGATTGCTATTTCTTCATTGTTATAATATAAACCTCTGGTATTGTGATTGTCATCCTTGACCATGCCACAGACAGGGATGTTTAAATGCAGTTCATCCAATACCTGAAGGGCGATGTTCACCTGTCCCTTTCCACCATCCATAAGAAGTAAATCTGGAAATCTTGTAAAACTGCCGAATTCTTTTTCCAGTTCCTTATGATCAAGCTCCTTTTGCTCTTCCAGGCCATGAAGAAAGCGTCTGGTAAGAACCTCCTTCATACAGGCATAATCGTCCGGTCCCGAAACGGTTTTAATCCGGAATTTTCTGTAGTCACTCCGCTTGGGTTTTCCCTTCTCATAGACGATCATGGAACCCACATTGGCAAATCCGCTGATATTGGAAATATCATAGGCTTCCATTCTGGTCACATCCGAAAGTCCTAAGAGCGACGCTATCTCCTTCACTGCACCAATCGTCCTTCCTTCTTCCCTGCGGATTCGCTCCTTGTCCTGAGTCAGCACCAGCATGGCATTTTTCGCTGCCAGCTCTACCAGCTTTTCTTTTGATCCAATTTTAGGAACCTTAACGTAAACTCTGCCTCCCCGTCTTCCGCTCAGCCATTGCTCAATAATCTCCACATCCTCAATTTCTTCCTGTAGAATCAGCTCCCTGGGAATATAGGGAGTCCCCGCATAAAACTGCTTAACAAAATCCAGGAGAATCTGGGCTCTGGGAGTTCCCGATACATGTGTCATATAAAAATGTTCTCTTCCAATCAGCTTGCCCCCACGAATGAAAAAGACCTGTACCACTGCATCTTTATCATCCACTGCCAGCGCAATAATATCCTTATCCTCGCCATCACTGTCTGTAATCTTCTGTCTGGAAGCAATCTGTCTCACACTATTATATAGATCCCGATAACGTATCGCTTCCTCAAATTCCAGATTCTCTGATGCCTCCTGCATTTTCGCTGAAAGTTCCTTTAACGTGTCCTGATAGCTTCCATTCAGAAAATCCAGTGCTTTTTTGACCTGCCCCTGATACTCCTCCTCTGAAATATTCCCCTGGCAAGGGGCCAGACACTGCTTGATATGGTAGTTTAAACAGGCTCTGCTATTTCCGCATTCCTTCGGAAGATTTTTGTTGCAGGTGCGAAGCTGATACAGCTTGTTAATAAGATCAATGGTGTCTTTAACAGCTGCCGCGCTGGTATAAGGCCCAAAATATCTGGATTTGTCTTTTTTCATCTGCCGCGAAAACAGTACCCTTGGATACGCTTCTCCCAAAGTTACCTTAATGTACGGATAGGTCTTGTCATCCTTCAGCATGGTATTATATTTCGGGCTATATTCCTTAATCAGATTATTTTCAAGCACCAACGCTTCCAGCTCAGAATCTGTAACAATATATTCAAATCGGCTGATCAGGGACACCATCTTATCAATCTGGGGACCTCTGCCGATATTTTTACGAAAATAAGACCTGACACGATTGTGCAGGTTTATTGCCTTTCCCACATAAATAATGTTGTCCGCCTCATCATGCATGATGTAAACCCCCGGACAATTGGGAAGTTTTTTCAATTCCTCCTGAATGTCAAACATTGTTTATATCTCCCAGCCCGAACAAAGAAAGGACATCATTATGCCACTTTTTTCGTTTCCTAATGATGTCCTTACACACTCATTCCTGTTAAAAATCTGAAGATGCGTTAGAGAAACAACCCGTTGATGTTCCTTCAGACTGATTGCTGTTTTCCTCTTTTTTCTCTACAGCATTATCCGTATCTGCGCTTTCTTCTACAACCGTTTCCTCCGATGCGCTCTCGATAACTTCCTCCTCCGGCTTCTTTTCTTTCTCTTCTTCCTCCGGTTCAGGAATACCCTTTTCCGCACGGTAAATCTTCATAAATTCTTTGCCGCTGATGGTTTCCTTTTCAATCAGATGAGCCGCCAGCTTATCCATCAGCTCTCTGTTGCCGGAAAGCATCTCCTTGGCTTCTTCATAGCACTGCTTTAAGGTTTCCATAACCTCTGTATCCACATCAGCTGCGGTGCGGTCACTACAGGTCAATCTTGCACCGCCACCTAAATATTCATTTTCCACTGTGGCAAGCCCCATCAGCCCAAACCGTTTGCTCATACCAAAACGGGTAATCATATTGGTCACAAGGTTCGTCGCCTGCTCAATATCGTTGGCAGCACCTGTAGTCACATTTCCAAATACTACCTCCTCTGCTGCCCTGCCGCCTAAAAGGCTTACCAGTCTGTCGTGAAGCTCTGCCTCTGTCTGAAGATACTTTTCTTCTTCCGGCACATGCATAACATACCCCAATGCTCCCATGGTTCTCGGAACAATGGTAATTTTCTGCACCGGTTCAGAGTTCTTTTGAAGAGCACTGATCAATGCATGACCCACCTCATGATAGGATACAATCTTGCGTTCCTCCTTGCTCATGATACGGTCTTTCTTTTCCTTACCTACCAGAACCTGTTCCACCGCATCAAACAAATCCTTTTGGGTCACATATTCCCTGCCGTGCTGTACAGCATTAATGGCAGCTTCATTAATCATGTTTGCAAGATCTGCACCTACCGCACCGCTGGTTGCAAGTGCAATGGCATCTAAATCCACACTGTCATCTAAATGCACATCCTTGGCATGTACCTTAAGTATTTCTACTCTTCCCTTTAGATCAGGTTTATCTACAATAATTCTCCTGTCAAAACGTCCCGGACGAAGGAGTGCCTTATCCAGAATTTCAGGACGGTTCGTTGCACCCAGCACCAGAATACCTTTAGAAGTGTCAAATCCATCCATCTCAGACAGCAGCTGATTTAAGGTCTGTTCGCGTTCCTCATTTCCACCACCATATTTATTGTCACGGCTTCGACCAATCGCATCTATTTCATCTATAAAGATAATACAGGGTGCGTTTTTAGTTGCCTCCTTAAACAGATCCCTTACACGGGAGGCACCTACACCCACATATAATTCAATAAAGTCAGAACCGGAAAGCGAAAAGAAGGGAACCTTTGCCTCTCCCGCTACTGCCTTGGCAAGCAGGGTCTTTCCTGTTCCGGGAGGACCTACCAGAAGTGCTCCTTTGGGAAGCTTGGCTCCAATCTGCACATATTTACCCGGGTTGTGCAGGAAATCCACTACCTCCTGCAAGGACTCCTTTGCTTCATCCTCTCCTGCCACGTCCTTAAAGGTAATTCCGGTTTCCTTCTGCACATAGACCTTTGCATTGCTCTTTCCAACTCCCATGGGGCCGCCGCCTTTGGACATCTTGCGGAACAGAAAGCTTAACAGCACCCACATCAGCAGGAAGGGAAATACATATGAAAGAAGGAAACTGATTACCGTACTGGTGCCATCCGCAACCTGACCCTTTACTTCCACATTGTGCTCCAACAGACGATTTGTCAGAGTATCATCCTCTTCAATCTTACCGGTATAATAGCTTACGGTAGGGTTTATCCCATACAGATATAAAAGAGGAGACTGACTGCCCTGATCTGCTTTGGACTGAATGTAAATCCTGTCAGTGCTGATAAGCACTGATTCTACCTTTCCTTCATCCAGCATCTGAATAAACTCATTGTAAGAGATTTCCTCCTCCGAGCTGCCTGTCATCAACTTCACGAAGGAGCTGACTAAAAGCAGTGATATCAGCGCTGCAATCACAAACATGATAATATTTTGTTTTTTGGGATCATTCCCCGAGCCGCCCGGACCGCCGGGGCCTCCATTCCCATTATTGTTTGAAGGACCGCCATTGCCGCCACGTCCTCCGTCGTACTGGTTTAAATTGTTTTCGCTCATTTAATTACTCTTTCCTTTTATAGTTGGTTCACTGGTTAAATCTACGCCCAGCTTCTTAAATGTTCTGATATCCACATCTGCAAGCATCACAGAGGTATGCACCTGACATCCTTTCAGATTGGGAAGCTGCTCCAGTGCTTTTTTAGCATTCATATCATTGAGGGCAGAGATAGAAAGCGCAATCAGGACCTCGTCTGTATGAAGTCTCGGGTTCTTTCCGCCCAGATATTTCGTTTTTAACTCCTGAATCGGTTCAATTGCCTCAGGCGAAATCAGATGAGTATCGTGCTCCACTCCTCCCAGATATTTAAGCGCGTTCAACAAAAGAGCGGCGGATGCGCCCAAAAGATCTGTTGTCTTAGAGGTAATGATTGTACCATCGGAAAGCTCTATTGCAGCGGTGGGAACACCAAGCTCCTGTGCACGCTTATTGGCTGCAACAGTTACCTTTCTGTCATCAGTCGTAATCTTTGCCTGCTTCATGAGCAGTTCAATCTTATATACATCGTTTTCCTTGGCTTTTCCCTTGATTACATCATTCATTGCCGTGTAATAACGACGAATAATTTCCATATAGGATGCCTCGCAGCAGACTGCATCATCCACAATACAGTTGCCCGCCATATTGACACCCATATCTGTCGGCGATTTGTAAGGGTTTTCCCCATAAATTCCTTCAAAAATTGCATTTAATACGGGGAAGATCTCAATGTCACGATTATAGTTTACCGTGGTTTCTCCGTACGCCTCCAGATGAAAAGGATCTATCATGTTAATATCATTCAGATCTGCAGTAGCTGCCTCATAGGCAAGATTGACCGGATGCTTTAACGGAATATTCCAGATGGGAAAAGTTTCATACTTGGCATAACCGGCTTTAATTCCCCGCTTATTGTCATGATAAAGCTGGGAAAGGCAGGTTGCCATCTTACCACTTCCCGGTCCGGGTGCCGTAACCACTACCAGAGGTCTGGTTGTCTCAATATATTCGTTTTTACCATAACCTTCATCGCTGACAATCAGTGGAATGTTGGAAGGGTATCCTTCAATTGCATAATGAAGATACACCTTTACATTTTTCTTTTCCAGTCTTTCTTTAAAATCAACAGCTCTCGTCTGCCCTGCATAATGAGTCAGAACTACACTTCCCACATACAGACCACGGCTCTCAAATTCCTTCATCAGTCTCTGGACATCCTCATCATAAGTAATCCCCAGATCCCCACGGATTTTATTCTTTTCGATATCCGCTGCATTAATGACGATTACGATTTCTGCCCTGTCTGAAAGCTTCATCAGCATACGAAGCTTACTGTCAGGCTCGAACCCCGGAAGAACCCTTGATGCATGATAATCGTCAAACAGCTTGCCGCCAAACTCGAGATATAACTTATCACCAAACTTATTAATTCTCTCCTCAATATGCTCAGACTGCATTTTTAAATACTTTTCGTTATCAAATCCCACTCTCATAAGTTTCTCTTTCCACCTGAAATTACTTTTATAGTTAGTAAATACCGATTTTTATTGTAGCACAACCCTGTTAATTATTCCATAAAAAAGAAATTAACTAATATCAATTTTTTATAAAAATATTATTGACACCCCCTACTGCGGGTGCTAAAATTCCTATATCAAAGCAAAGGCGCTATGAGACCTACTCATAGTGTCTTTTTCTTTTTATACTAAACCATTCATTTATTAAACTAAGGAGATACTATGGGAGTAAAATATGTTTTTGTGACTGGCGGCGTTGTTTCAGGCTTAGGCAAGGGAATTACAGCCGCTTCTTTAGGTAGATTGTTGAAAGCAAGAGGATATAAGGTTACCATGCAGAAATTTGATCCTTATATCAACATTGATCCCGGTACCATGAATCCAATTCAACACGGAGAGGTTTTTGTCACTGATGACGGGACCGAAACTGACCTTGATCTTGGTCACTATGAGAGATTTATTGATGAAAATCTGGACAAAAATTCCAATGTTACCACCGGAAAAATCTACTGGTCCGTTCTTCAGAAGGAACGGCGGGGAGATTACGGCGGCGGAACCGTTCAGGTCATCCCCCACATTACCAACGAAATCAAAAGCCGCTTCTACCGCAATTTTACTGATGAGGAGACACGAATTGCCATCATCGAGGTGGGTGGTACAGTGGGTGATATCGAAAGTCAGCCCTTCTTAGAGTCCATCCGCCAGTTTCAACATGAGGTGGGTCATGAAAATGCCATTCTCATCCATGTGACACTGATTCCTTACCTGAAAGCTTCTCAGGAAATGAAGACCAAGCCCACGCAGGCAAGTGTAAAGGAGCTACAGGGAATGGGCATCTGGCCTGATATTCTGGTTTGCAGGAGCGAGCATCCCTTAGATCAGGGAATCAAGGATAAAATTGCCCTGTTCTGTAATGTGCCCAATAATCATGTCTTGCAGAACCTTGATGTGGAATATCTCTATGAGGCGCCTCTCGCCATGGAAAATGAACATCTTGCACAGGTTGCCTGTGAATGCTTAAATCTGGAATGTCCGGAACCGGATCTTACCGACTGGAAAGCGATGGTCGAAGCGCTTCGCACACCAACAGGAGAAATTACCGTTGCTCTGGTAGGAAAATATGTGCAGCTCCATGACGCTTACATCAGCGTGGTTGAAGCGCTGAAGCACGGTGGTATTTCCAATCGTGTTACGGTAAACATCAAATGGATTGATTCCGAAACCCTGACAGACGAAAACGCAGAGGAACTTTTGGGAGATGTAAACGGAATTCTTGTTCCGGGCGGATTTGGTTCCAGAGGGATTGAAGGAAAAATCTGTGCCATCAATTATGCCAGAACACACAAAATTCCTTTCCTTGGGCTGTGCCTTGGCATGCAGCTTTCCATCGTAGAATTTGCCCGCAATGTAATCGGTTACAACGATGCCAACAGCATTGAGCTTGATCCTGCCACTACGCATCCCGTAATTGCACTGATGCCTGACCAAAACGGTGTGGAGGATATCGGAGGAACCCTAAGATTAGGCTCTTATCCCTGCGTTCTTGACAAAAATTCCAAAGCCTATGAGCTGTATGGGGAAGGAACTATCCACGAGCGTCACAGACACCGCTATGAAGTCAATAATGATTATCGTGCATCTTTGACAGAACACGGCATGCTTCTTTCCGGTCTATCCCCGGATGGTCGCATCGTGGAAATGTGTGAATTGCCGGATCATCCTTTCTTCATCGCAACACAGGCACATCCCGAATTGAAATCAAGACCTAACCGCCCTCATCCTTTGTTCAATGGATTTGTGAAAGCGGCTGTAGAAAATAAACAGACCATTTAAAAAATACTCTGCAGAATGCAAAGCCACTTGTATACACATGGCAAGCATTTTGCAGAGTATTTTTGTCTTTGTAGAAATCTGAAAATTTATTTCTGGGCTTATTTGTTTATTAACCCGGAGATACCCATGATCAGATAAGCTGCCGCTATGATGATCCCTACAATTGTAAAAAGTCTTTCTTTCAAAAATGCAATAATCTTGTCTTTTAATTCCTTCTTATCGTTATCCATTTGTTTCCCACCTACTGATTTTATCACTGTTGCTTTTCATTTCTTAATCTTGCTACAAAAGCTCCTATCTTCTCCATTGCAATTTTAAGATTATCCAGAGAATATGCATAGGAAATTCTAAGGAAGCCCTCTCCGCAATCACCAAATGCGGTTCCCGGCACTACGGCAACCTTCTCCTCCTTGAGAAGTCTTGTAGCAAACTCATCACTGGTCATACCAAATTCCCTGATGCAGGGGAACACATAAAATGCGCCGTAGGGCTCGAAGCATTCCAACCCCATTTCCCTGAAGGAATGCATCAGAAATCTCCTTCTCTGATTATAAGATTCTCTCATCATTGCCACATCATCATCTCCATTGCGGAGCGCCTCCACCGCTGCATACTGACTGGTAGTAGGTGCACACATAATCGCAAACTGATGAATCTTCAGCATCTGTTCCATAAGGATTCTGGGTGCCAGTGCATAGCCTAACCGCCATCCTGTCATGGCATATGCCTTGGAGAATCCATTAATCAGAACAGTTCTTTCCTGCATTCCCGGCAGACTGGCAATGGAAACATGCTTCTCCTTGTAGGTAAGCTCGGCATAAATTTCATCGGAAATTACCCAAAGGTCGTTCTCAAGAATTACCTCTGCAATTTCCTCAAGATCCTTCCTTTCCATAATTGCACCGGTAGGATTATTGGGGAAAGGGAGCACCAGTACCTTGGTCTTATCTGTAATTGCATCCCTAAGTTCCTGTGCGGTAAGACGGAACTCATTTTCCTTTTTAAGCTCAATAATTACCGGAACCGCATCTGCCAAAACGGCACAGGGTTCATAGGAAACATAGCTTGGCTGGGGAATCAAAACCTCATCACCGGGATTAATCATGGCACGCAATGCAATGTCGATCGCCTCCGAACCACCTACAGTTACAATTACCTCATGGTCAGGATCATAGCTGATTCCCTGTGTTCTATGTATGTATTTGGTAATCTCTACCTTCAGTTCCTTTAATCCGGAATTGGAGGTATAAAACGTTCTTCCCTTTTCAAGGGAATAAATTCCCTCGTCTCTGATGTGCCATGGGGTATCAAAATCCGGTTCCCCCACACCCAGAGAAATCGCATCTTCCATCTCATTTACAATGTCAAAAAATTTGCGGATACCGGAGGGTTTAATTTGTACGATTTTATCTGATAATGGGTTTCTCATGGTGTCACTTTCTCCCTTGTATCTTCATATTTTTTGGTAAGAATGGTTCCGTGATCCTTGTATTTCTTCAAAATAAAATGAGTTGCAGTGCTGAGCACCCCATCCAGTGTGGAAAGCTTATCAGATACAAAGCTGGAAACTGACTTCAGTGACTTGCCGTCCAGTATTACCATCAGATCATAACCGCCGGAAATCAGATATACACTGTTTACCTCAGGATATTTGTAAATTCTCTCGGCAATATTATCATAGCCCTGCCCTCTCTGAGGTGTAATTCGTACCTCGATCAGGGCAGTTACCTTCTCAATGGAGGTCTTTTCCCAGTCAATCATGGTGTGATAACCACAGATAATTCCTTCCTCCTCCATCAGCTTTAATTCATTGGCAATGTCAATCTCCTCTGCTCCCAAAATAACAGCCAGTTCTTTGATATCAATCCGACTGTTCTTTTCTATAATGGCTAAAATCTGTTCTCTCATAAGATGATCCTCCTAATTAAATGATATTTTATATATTTCATCCGGTTTAGCCGGTTCCAGATATCTGGTTTCCTCCTGATTGGCTATGATTCTGTCGTTTCCGCCATTTGTGCTTCCAATGATTGTCGCCGGAATTCCCTCATCCTCCAAAGCCTTCACCAGTCTTTCTCCACAATCTGTTACCATAATCAGCATGCCTCCCGACAATAGTTCATAGGGATTCAGTTCATAAAACTCACATACCTCTATCGTTTCCTGCCTGACCGGAATTTTTTTTAAATCAATATTAAGTCCAACGCCTAGCTTTTGGGATAATTCCCACAATGCACCAAAAATGCCCCCATTTCTTGCATCGTGCATTGCGTAAACGCCGGACTTAAGCGCTATTGCCGCCTCCGTCTCAACAGATAAGCAGGCTTTTTGCTCTTTGGCTGCCAATATAAGTCTCATAGGATAACGCTCCGAAAGCTCCGCTTCCTTTTCCTCCGCAATTACTGCGGTTCCTTCCATGGCAATCCATTTGCTGACCACAACATCCATGCAGCGGTTCTTATCAAAAGCTTTCGCAGCCTGTAAACAGGCGACAGCCCCTTCCCTCTGTATATATCCTACCGCAGTTGCAGTAATAATCGGTGTCCGTACGTCTGCGCTTACCTGTGTATCTCCACCTGCAATCTGTACATGAAGTCCTTCACAGCAGTCTTCTGCCTGCTTCATAAGTTCCCTCAGAAGACTTTCCTCTGCTTCTGCAGGCAGGGTAATCGCCAGAGTAATTGCTGCCGGACTTGCTCCTGATGCCGCCAGATTATTAATGGCTGCCATCACTGCCAGAAAAGCCGCATTTTTAACCGGTAAAGTAACTGTCTGGGTAGCCACAGCCATCAATCCAAAGCTTTCTGCATTCTCCCTGACAGATTCTTTCCATGACAAAAAGGCGCAGTCTTCTCCTACCCCTGCACCTTTTACCACTTCCTGTCTTTGATTTACTATCTGCCTCAATACTGAACGCCTCAAAATGCTTTCAGATATTTTCCCTGTTTTCATTACTGCCCCTCTTCTGCTGGTGCTTGTATGGACTCAGCTGCTACCGGTGTTGCTCCACTTTCCGGTGTGGATGCTACCGGTGCTGTCCCGCCTTCCGGTGTCTGTGCTACCGGAGGTGCCGCGGCTGCTGCAAGGGCTGCTGCAACATTTTTTACATGATCTATATTGTTAGTGGCTACCGCTGCCATGATTTCATTATATGCATTCGGGTCGGCTGTTGCAACACCCACTGTAGCAGTTCTGGGCGCTGCCTTATAGAAACTGGAATTTACCATTTCACGGCTTACTTCTTTTCCATCCTCTTTTACCACTTTCCAGAGATTTGCTTTATATCCGATATGCGCGGACTGTACCGAAATAGAACCAATCGGCAGCGATCCATCTGTATAAATGACCTCTGTATCAGGATGAGTCTTGCTGATTACTTCACTCTCATAACTTACCTGACGGTTGCTGCTTCTGGTTTCCATTCCATAAATAGTAAAGCTAATCGTTTTGTCATCTGTAGTATAGCCTTCAATATAAATAGGCGCCTGCGTATTATTGACAAACTTAAAATCCTTTCCTGCAGATTCCGCAATTGCTGCATCTGCTGATGGATCTACATAGGTTACAATCATAGAATGGTTATGTCTTTCCGTAACCTCCAGTTCAGAGAGAAGCACAGCATTATAGAGGGTGGTGGAGACCTGGCAGATTCCACCTCCTAAGCTGTCCACTACCTGACCGTTCAGATAAGAGCCCGCCATGTAATATCCGTTTTCCTGAGTAAAGGGGGAAACGGTCTCATAGGTAGAAAATTCATCTCCCGGATAAAGCGTTGTGCCATTAATCAACTGACAGCCATTACGAACATTAGCGCTTCTGGACGATCCCGAAGTCTTAAAACTGGTAGTAAACGTGCCAAGCACATCCTTTACCTGCCCAAGCTCCTGCTCGTTTCCCTTGGAATTATCCTCTTTAATCACAAGCTTTAAGGAACTGTCCTGCCGATTCCATTCATCATTAAAGAAGTTATAGATCAGTTCCAGGGAAGCTGTCTCATCAATAATCTGTCCATTCTGGCCGGGATTGATTACAAAATTTCCATCTACTCGGGAAAGGGTAGCATCTACAGCCTGCTTATTGTATGCGGCACACTTCTCGGATAATAGATTACCGGTCAGTTCTCTGTCAATGTCAAATTCAAGCTTATACACTCTATTTTGATACTGCAAATCCTTGGATGCCTTATATCTTTGCACAACATTTCCGATTCGTCCGATACCGGCAGCCTCTTCAACAATATCCTGATTACTCCAAAAAAGTCCTATGTCAGCCGGTGTAATCTGAACTTCGTTTCCATCCACCGCTATCAGGGTAATGTTCTTTTGGGAAATGCTTTCCACATATTCCTCTACCATGTCTTTTGCTTCCTGAAGTGTCTTGCCCTCTAACGACATATCCTCAACAAAAATCCCAGACAATATTTTGTTTTCATCTTCCTCCGCCTTTGCCCGCATTTCCGGCAAAATTGCTACCGTTAAAATCAGACACAGGCAGACAAGTCCTCTGATAAATTTTTTCATTTTTATACCTCTTGCAAACAGCAGCAAATTTTATTT
>JAQXYZ010000082.1 GCA_029226935.1 Bacillota bacterium
CGCCCTGATTCTATCATCCCATCAGACGAAACTGCTGCGGTATATAAAAAACCATATAAAAATTTTATGCATTTTCTATGGGAAATATACAGTGGATATGATATGATGGACAAAGGCAGGAGGTATTTCATGGCAGAAAAGTATTATGCGGTTAAAGAGGGAAAAAGCAGAGGGATTTTCAGAACATGGGAGGAGTGCAAGAACAGTGTTCATGGATATCCCGGTGCAGTATATAAAAGCTTTAAGACCGAAAGAGAAGCTCTTGCATATCTTGGAGTGGAGCAGGATGGCAAGCCGTCAGAAAATTTGTCAGCAAAGGATGTTTGCAAGTCAGATGACTGTGTTAAAATATATGTAGACGGAAGTTATAACAGTGCCACGGAAGAGTTTTCTTATGGTATGGTAGTTCTTTTGGAAAACAAAGAAGAGAAATATAACAGGAAATTCAATGACAGCGAGCTTGCTGCCATGCACAATGTGGCAGGTGAAATTAAAGGCGCAGAAGCTGCTATGCAATATGCTATTGACCATCAGATCCCGGAGATAGAAATTTACCATGATTATGAGGGAATTGCAAGGTGGTGTCTGGGACAGTGGAAGACCAACAGGGAAGGAACCAGAGCTTATAAGGCTTTTTATGATGAGGCAAGCAGGAAGGTAAAGATCCGATTTGTGAAAGTGACCGGACATTCCAATGATAAATACAATGATATGGCAGACCGGCTTGCAAAGGAAGCGCTTGGAATTGATTAGCAGATGCAGATGATTGATTGATGATATAGCAGGAGGAAGCAGAAGTGATATACAATTTATGGAATGGAAATCAGGCTCTTGTGGCAGCACTTGGGCTTTTGGCAGCATTTGCCGGAACTTGTTTATTTACGGCAAAATGCAGTAGATTTTTACCTAAGGATGCAGGAAGAGAATTTGCACACGACGGAAAACTCTCAGCAGGAAAGCCGCGAGGCGCAGGGATTATCTTTATCTTTACCTTTGTAGCGGCGGCACTCTTATTTGCACCTGTGAATATTGAAATGATGATTTATCTGATTTTGATTGTGGCAGAAATGCTGACCGGATATATGGATGATGCATCGGAGCACCCATGGGGAGAGTACCGAAAGGGATTGCTGGATCTTATTGTTGCAGTAATTCTTGCTGTGACATACTTAAGTTTTAATTCCAGCACGATAGAGATTGCAACACTTGGAGTCAGTCTGACTATCCCACCGGTTCTTTTTGGTCTTCTTACCGTAATTCTGGTATGGGGCTCCATCAACGTGACAAACTGTACTGATGGTGTGGACGGGCTTTCAGGTACGCTGGCAATCATTACGCTTGGAACCTTTTATATCATTGATATGATTAAGGGCAACCAGAACAATTTTACACCTTCAATTTTGTTATTCATTATGTGCCTTCTGGGATATTTATGGTATAATGCAACACCCAGCCGGCTTCTTATGGGAGATGCGGGAAGCCGCGCCATGGGAATTTTTATCAGTATTGCAGCACTGAAAAGCGGCAGCCCACTCTTGTACCTTCCGGTTGCAATCGTATTTATTTTAGATGGAGGTCTGGGCCTTTTAAAGGTGGCGCTGATTCGCGGATTTAAAATCCATATTTTGAAAAATGTAAGAACTCCATTGCACGATCATGTGAGGAAAGTTATGGGATGGTCCAATACCCAGACGGTTTTCCGGTTCGCAATCATACAAATTGTGATTTCAGTAGCGGTGGTGTATTTGTTGCTCATGTAAGAGGGAAAGAATGGAGGAACCAATGATAGAAAGACGGGACAAAATTAATTATTATCTTGATCTGGCAGAAACCGTATCTAAACGAAGCACCTGTGTCAGAAGAAAGTATGGAGCAGTCATTGTAAAAAATGATGAAGTGATTTCCACCGGATATGTAGGAGCCCCCAGAGGCAGAAAGAACTGTACGGATACAGGCAAGTGCATCCGGCAGGAACTGAACATTCCAAGGGGAGAGCGCTATGAATTGTGCCGCAGCGTGCATGCGGAAATGAATGCCATTATCAGTGCGCCCAGAGATAAGATGATTGGAAGCGCTATGTATCTGGCAGGAGTGGATGCACAGACCGGAGAGTATATTCCTAATTCCAACAGCTGCTCTATGTGTAAACGTGTTATTATTAACGCGGGAATTGAAAAGGTTTATATCAGAGATAGTGCGGATGAATACCGCATGGTAGAGGTACAGGAATGGATTGAGCATGATGAGTCCTTAAATGGCGAAAGAGGATATTAAAAATCATGGCGTTTTTTATAGTGGAAAAGAAGTATGAGTAAATTATATGAGAGTGCAAAGCCACTGGCAGCAAAGGTCATGAATTATTCAAGGGACACGATACTGGTAAATATGCGTTTCCTTGATGTGGTATTGTCTGCATTGACGCCGGAGCCAAGGGAAGGACTGGCAGGCTTTGCATGTGATGGGGTAAAAATTTATTATGATCCGGTATATCTTCTGAAAAAATATAAGGAGGAACCGGCTTACGGTGTGAGGACATACCTCCATATGTTGTTTCATTTGATTTTTTATCACAGTTTCCGCTATGACAGGCTGGATAAGGAAGCGTGGAGTCTGGCAGCTGACATTGCGGTGGAGGCGTCAATTCTGGAGCTTGAAATGCCGGGGATGAGCCTTAAGCGGGATGAAAAATTACAGGGAAAACTTCGTGGAATACGAGAAGAAATCGGTGCCCTGACTGCAGAAAAAGTATATCGGTATCTGAAGAATTTTCAGATTAGCAGCAGGGAGCGGGAGGAACTTTCGCACCTGTTTTTTGTGGATTCCCATATATACTGGGAACCCAGCGAGGAGATTACAGTCACTTTAGAACAGTGGAAAAAGCTGAGCGAGCGTGTAAAGGCTGATCTTAAATCCTTTTCTGCGGGAAAGACAAGGTCGGAAAGTATGGATTTAAGCCTCGCAGAGGCAGTAAAGGACAGATATCGCTATGACCAGCTTCTGAAAAAGTTCACAGTCATGAATGAGGATATGCAGATCAATGATGATGAGTTTGACTATATTTATTATACCTATGGGCTGGATAAGTACGGAAATATGCCGTTGGTTGAGCCCTTGGAGTATAAGGACAGCAGAAAGGTCAGGGAATTTGTTATTGCAATTGATACCTCGGCTTCCTGTAGAGGTCCTCTGGTATCAGCCTTTCTTCAAAAGACCTATGCAATGCTTTGTGGGGAGGAGAATTTTTTCCGTAAGATGAATGTACACATTATCCAGTGTGACCACGAAGTGCAGAAGGATACCAAGATTACCTGCAAGGAGGATCTTGATTATTTCTTAAGCAGGGAGAAGCTGACCGGATTTGGTTCTACCGATTTCAGACCGGTATTTGCCTATGTGGATGAGTTGATGAAAAAGGGCGAGTTTGAGAATTTGAAGGGACTCCTTTATTTTACCGATGGATATGGGATTTACCCGCAAAAAATGCCTCCTTATGATGTAATGTTTGTCTTTCTGGACAATGGAGATGAAGGACCACAGGTGCCGCCCTGGGCAATTAAGGTTCTGCTTGATTATGAGGAGCTTGAAGAAGGATAGGGAGAAAAGATGAATATTAAACAGGCAAAGGATTACATTGAAAATACAGTCAGGCTTTATCTGAAAAAGGATGAGTTTGGAGAATACAGAATTCCGGTGGTGCGTCAGCGCCCCGTGTTTCTGCTTGGTGCGCCGGGAATTGGTAAAACAGCGGTAATGGAGCAGATTGCACAGGAACTGAATATTGCGCTGGTTTCTTATTCCATGACCCACCACACCAGGCAGTCGGCGCTGGGACTTCCTTTTATTTCCCATCGGGAGTATGAGGGAGTAAAGTTTGATGTGTCAGAATATACCATGAGCGAAATTATTGCTTCTATCTATGAGGTGATGGAGAACAGTGGAATAAAGGAGGGAATTTTGTTTCTGGATGAAATCAACTGTGTATCGGAAACCTTAGCGCCCTCCATGCTGCAATTCCTTCAATATAAGGTGTTCGGAAGACATAAGGTTCCTGATGGATGGGTCATTGTGACAGCAGGCAATCCGCCGGAATACAATAAGTCGGTCAGAGAATTTGATGTGGTGACGATGGACCGAATGAAGGTGCTTGAGGTGGAGCCGGATTATAAGGTGTGGAAAGAATATGCACAGCACAAAGGGCTTCATGCAGCTGTTCTGAATTTCCTTGAGTTAAAAAAGGATTATTTTTATAGAATTGAAACTACCGTAAATGGCAGAAACTATGTAACTGCAAGAGGCTGGGAGGATTTGTCGGAAATTCTTGCGCTCTACGAGGAAGAGGGCATGAAGGTGGACGAGACTCTGGTGGAACAGTATCTTCGCAATGAGAGAATTGTAAAAGAGTTTACGGCATATTATGATCTCTTTAATAAGTATAAGAAGGAGTATCAGACAGAGGAAATTCTGGAGGGAACGGCAAAGGCGCAGACCGCAGAGCGGGCAAGGGTAGCTGCCTTTGACGAGCGGTTATCCCTTCTTGGAATGCTGATTGACAAAGTGATCAGCGAGACCCGGGAGGATATGGAAATCAGTGATTATCTGGTGGAACTTCTCAAAAATTTGAAGACCATCAAGGCTGCGCTGGAAAAGTGTGCTGAAAATCCAAAGAAGGCAATTCCGGTAGAGCAGATGCTTGAAACACAAATACAGGGAAGAAAGAAGCAGATGGAGTCTGCACGGATGGCAGGCAGCCTTTCGGAGGCGGAAAGACGCAAGGGAAGAAGACTGATCCGTTTTCTGGAGGAAGAGAAAAAGAAGCTCCTTATGGAGGGGATATCGGAAGAAAAAGAAGCCTTTGCATCTTTGAAGGCAGCTTTTGACAGTGAAACAATGGAACTGAAAAACAGAACTACAAGAACAGGAAAGAGGTTGGAGCATCTGTTTGCCTTTACGGAAAATGCTTTTCCTGAAGGCAATGAAATGCTGATTTTGGTAACAGAGCTTACGGTAAACAATGACAGCGCCCGCTTTATCGGACAGTTTGGATGCCCTGCATATCAAAGGCACAGCAATGACCTGATGCTGTCGGAGCGTGGTAACAGTCTTCAGGAGGAGATTGCAGCACTTGACCTGGAAGGAATGTAAGTAATGATGTCGGAAAAAGAATTGAAAATTGAAGGAGGTACACTTTCTTACAGGATATGTGAGGATGAGATTACGGTTATGTCCTGTCATGTGACAGGCCGCAGAGTAGTGCTTCCTGATACCATAGAAGCTTTGTCGGTCACAAAGCTTGAAAAAAAAGCCTTTTTAAGCAGTAAAATTCTTGAGGAAATTTACTTGCCAAAAGGGCTGAAAGAAATTGGAGACTGGGCATTTGCATATTGCAGTAATTTGAAGAAGGTGGCTCTGCCCAAATGCCAGCTCGTTATAGGAAGAGGTATTTTTAAGGAATGTGATGCTCTTACGGATATTTGCCATCTTGAGGAAACCGGTTGCCGGGCAGAGCATATGGGAAAGCTGCTTGGCGCAGTTCCTACCAAGCTTGAGGCAGATTACCTTTTTAATCCAAAGGAGGCGGGAGAGAGTATATGGTTTGCCCGATTTGACGACAGACTGAAGGAGTTTCTGGCAACGCCGGATGAGGATGGATATACCAAAATGGTGTATTGCGGAGAAGAGGATATTGTTGCCAACATGGATTTGTATCTTGCAGAGAGACGCCGCGCCAAATCAAGACTCTGTTTCTTACGCCTGATGAATGATACAGAGCTTTCTGATGATTTTAAGGAGCAGCTTAAGGCATACCTGGTGTCACATACCAAGGGATGTGCTTCGCAGGCATCATGGGAAGTGGTGTTTAAAGAGCATGGCAACGAGCAGGAGTACTATGAGGCGTTTACGAATGCAGGATGCCTTACGGACGATAATTATGATGCCATTCTTTCGGAAATGGGAGAAAGCTATCCTGAGATGAAGGGATATCTCATGCGTTATAAGTCTGAAAACATGGGAGAAAATGACTTCTTTGGAATGCTTTCACTGGACTGAACCCTTTCCGTGAGATTTCTTTTGTGCACGCAGTTTTCCGGGAGTTGTTCCGTAGGTTTCTTTGAAACAGCGGATGAATACTTTATAGTTGGTAATTCCGTTTTGAGCCATTAAATCTGTAATGCTATAATCTGTGGTAAACAGTTCCTGATAAAAATGAAACATACGGACTGCATTCACATATTCTAAAAAGGTCTGACCGGTATATTTTCTGAACAGTCTGCAGAAGTATTCCGGTGTGACATTTATGAGCCTTGCAGCGTCATTTAATGAGATTTCTTTCTGATAATTGTTCTTTACATATTGGATGATTTCTTCTATTCTTTTTATATTTCTGTTTTCTTTTTCCCTTGCTTCAGGGCTGATTCTATGGGAATAATTTCGGTATAGAATAAAAAGAAATTCATAAACAACAGAAGAAAAGTGAAGCAGATAGCCGTCTTCCTTTTCCGTATAAGACTTTGCCAGTTCAAGGAGACAGTTGCAAAGCTGTTTTTGTGCGGTGGTCATAGTAATAGCAGGAAAATATTCCTGAAAGTGAATGAGAGAAATTCCGCTCAGGATTCTGGAAAGATAGTCCAGTGGAATCTGTAAAAGCAGATAGTCGGTTTCTGACCAGGTTCTGGTGGAGTGCAATTCTCCCGATCCAATCACAAGCATATCATTTGGATGCAGGGTATATTTTCGCTCATTGATATAAGCTGTCATGTATCCGCTTCGAATCAGAAGAATTTCCAAATGCTCATGCCAATGTAATGGAGAATAGTAATTGTTGGTGGTAATCAACGTGAAATAAAGTTGGAGACGGGTATCGTCATTAATAATTTCGTGGGAATAGGTGTTCATAAGAAATCCTTCCATAAATCAAAATCAGACAACGAATTCACTTAAATTATATTTAATTGCATAACAATATGTCAATATCAACCTATTAATTGATTAAAAACAGAACTATGCAGAAATAGGATTACTTTGTAAGATAAAAATAAAAAACGGTGGAGGAAGCTATGGATAAGATGGTTTTGGACTGGAAAAAATATAGTGCATGTGCGAGAAAAGCAGTGGCAGAAGGGCAGGTGCTTGTACGTAATGAAAACCATGTCTTGCCGCTTTTAAGTGGTGCAAAGCTGGCTGTTTTTGGAAGGATACAGCTTCACTATTATAAGAGTGGAACTGGTTCAGGCGGTATGGTAAATGTAAGCAAGGTCACAGGAATATTGGATGCATTGCTTGAAAATAAAAACATCATTGTAAATCAAAAGCTTTTGAAGGTATATCAAGAATGGGAAAAAACCCATCCATTTGACACAGGGATTGGATGGGGAAATGAGCCCTGGGCGCAGGAGGAAATGCCTCTTTCACAGGAAGTTGTCAGGGTGGCTTCGGAGGAATCTGAATATGGGCTTGTGGTGATAGGGAGAACAGCCGGAGAGGATCAGGATAATTTAAATCATCCGGGCTCTTATCTGCTCACAGAAACAGAAGAGGATATGTTGCAGAAGGTTCGCGCGAATTTTACTAAGATGATCGTAGTGCTGAATGTGGGCAACATTATGGATATGAGCTTTGTGGATAAATATCAGCCGGATGCAGTTCTATATGCATGGCAGGGCGGAATGATTGGAGGAGAGGGTACAGTGGATGTGCTTACCGGTGCGGTGTGTCCTTCCGGGAAACTGCCGGATACGGTTGCATATGAAATTGGGGACTATCCTTCTGACAAAAACTTTGGCAATCTGGATAAGAATGTTTATGAAGAGGATATTTATGTAGGTTACCGTTATTTTGAAACCTTCGCAAAAGAAAGGGTTCGTTATCCATTTGGTTTCGGACTTTCTTATACGGAATTTGAAATTACAACAAGAAGCTTTGAGGCTGTTTCTGATAAAGTCAGGATTGGGGTTAATGTGAAAAACATAGGAAACTGTGCAGGCAAAGAGGTGCTTCAGGTTTATGTAAAGGCACCACAGGGACAGCTCGGAAAGCCGGAAAAAATACTGGCAGCATTCAAAAAAACAAGAGAGCTTATGCCGGGAGAAGAACAACTGCTCATGATGGAGTTTTCCTTTGAAACTTTTGCGTCATACGATGAGACAGGCATTACAGGATACAGGTCAGGCTATGTGCTTGAGAAGGGAGAGTATGTATTCCTGACAGGAAACAGCATCAGAAATGTGGATAAATCGGGAAGCCTTGTGCTTGATGAGGTTCAGCTGATGAAACAATGCTGTAAGGCGCTTGCACCGGAAAAGAAGTTCCGAAGAATGAGACCACAGCCGGGAGAGGATGGAAAGCTTCGCCTCGATTATGAGGAAGCACCTTCCGAAGAAGAAAAGCCCTCTGCCAGAAGGCAGAAAAATTTGCCGGAAGAACTGGAAATTACAGGTGATAGGGGATATCAATTAATTGACGTAAAAAATGGCAGAATTACCATGAGAGAATTCATTGGACAGCTCTCCGCAAATGATCTTTCCTGTATGATTCGTGGAGAGGGAATGGGAAGCCCCAAGGTAACGCCGGGAACGGCATCGGCATTTGGGGGTGTTTCAAAGCAGCTAAGTCGGTATGGCATTCCCTGCGGATGCTGTACGGATGGTCCCTCCGGCATGCGCCTTGACAGTGGTATGAGAGCGTTCAGCCTCCCCAATGGGACCCTTCTTGCGTGTACCTTCAATACAGAACTGATAGAGGAACTTTACACCTTTACAGGTATTGAGATGGTCAAAAATAAGGTGGACATATTACTGGGACCGGGGATGAATATTCATAGACATCCTTTGAATGGAAGAAACTTTGAATATTTTTCAGAAGACCCGTTGCTTACAGGAAAAATGGCAGCTGCACAAGTACGGGCACTGCATAGAGCAGGAGTGACCGGAGCACTCAAACATTTCTGTGCCAACAATCAGGAAACAAAGCGAAATGAAATCAACTGTATCATCTCTGAAAGAGCACTTCGGGAAATCTATTTGAAGGGCTTTGAGATTGCAGTAAAGGAAGCAGAAGCAGATGCGGTGATGACAACCTATGGAGCGGTCAATGGTCTGTGGACGGCAGGAAACTATGATTTAAATACCGTCATCCTTAGAGATGAGTGGGGATTTAAGGGCATCGTAATGACAGACTGGTGGGCAAAGATCAATGATGAGGGTATGCCTGCTGAAAAAACTAATCTTGCTGCTATGGCGAGGGCACAGAATGATTTGTATATGGTTGATGATGATGCGGAAAAGAATCTAATGGGAGACAATACGCTTGCTTCTCTTGAAAGGGGGACGCTTACCTTGGGAGAATTGCAGAGAAATGCCATGAATATATGCAGTTTTCTGATGGGAACCCATGCTTTTGAAAGATTGAACGGTACATGCGTTAATGTAGAAGTTCAAGGGAAGACTGAGGATGATTCGTGGGAGGAGCAGGAGATTACTTCGTACCAAATGAAAAATGGAGAGCTTAACATTTCTTTGGAGGGAATCAATACGGGAAAAGGAGAGGTTGTTACATTCGGCATTGAGTTCGAGCAGCTCGGAGGCTATCGGGTTCAGATGACTGCTGGCTCGGAGCTTGGAGAATTGGCACAGATGCCGGTCACATTAATCAATGGAAGTATTCCAACAGCAGTATTTTCCTTTAACGGAACAGGAGGGGAAAAAAGTACAATAGAGCGAAAAATTGTTTTTAATAATAAATATGCAGTGGTAAGGCTTCTCTTTGGTCAAAGTGGACTAAGTGCAGAGAGTATCAGGTTTATTTTTGAGAAGCCTATTAGTGAAATTGCCAATGAACAGGAATACAGGGATTCATAAATCACAGTAAGAAAAGGTTCAGAATAAATGGCTTCCACATATACTTTTATGTAAGTATATCTGGGAGCCATTATTTTGAAAAGAGTATTGATAGCAGGAGAAAAAGATAAAACTTCAAATTATGAAAATGCAATGAAGGAGCTTGGAATTTTTAATGAAACCTCGCTGCATGTACCCGATACCTTCTCCTATGACGGACTAATTTTACCGGGAGGCGCAGATATTGATCCTGTACTGTTTGGACAGTGCCTGAATGGAAGCCGTTTTTTTGAACCGGAGCTTGACAGAATCCAGCTGGCAATTCTGAAGGCATTTGTACTGGATAAGAAGCCGGTACTTGGAATCTGCAAAGGAATGCAGCTTATTAACATTTATTTTGGCGGGGATATGGTACAGCATCTTTCTGACAGCAGAATTCATGAATATATAGAAAAAGACCAGATTCATGAAACAACTGCAATCAGGGGATCATTTTTGGAAAAACTGTATGGGGAGCGATTTAGGGTAAACAGCGCCCATCATCAGGCTGTGGACTGCCCGGGGCAGGGAATTGAATATGTGCAGTTCGCAGATGACGGTGTAGTAGAAGGATTAAGACACAGCTATCTGCCAATCATTGGGGTACAGTGGCACCCGGAAAGGCTTTGCTTTCATCATAGACGGCAGGATGCGGCAGATGGAGCTGTTTTGCTTGAATATTTCAAAGAAATGCTGGTGTGATCATAGTGGAAATAAACTTTTTACTTCAGTTTTTTGTAAAAAGTTAGCAGAAATTAAAAAAATCCCTTGACAAGAATGTGAATAAAATAGTATACTAGCAAAGCGGGTCAGATAATGACCCAAGACCCATGGGATCTTAGCTCAGCTGGGAGAGCATCTGCCTTACAAGCAGAGGGTCATAGGTTCGAGCCCTATAGGTCCCACTTCCTGCGAAAGCAGGTTAATTGAATATGGCGAGATAGCTCAGTTGGCTAGAGCATACGGTTCATACCCGTAGTGTCGAGGGTTCGAATCCCCCTCTCGCTACTAAAAGGATGCTGAAAAATCAGCATTCTTTTTTTCTTGTGTTGCATTTCATGTTGCATATTTTCTAAAAAAGTGATTTAAAATGCTTATTTGCCTTATCAGACATTTCTTTTTTCTGTCACTCATGGCATGCCTGTAAACAGCTTTTAGTACATTATCTGAACACCATCCTCCATCAGCCATAATATAAGCATCCGGTATTCCCAAAGCATGACGGATAGATGCAGAATAATGTCTTAAGTCGTGAAAACGAAAATGCGGAATGTTATTTCTGTCAAGTATCCTTTCAAACATAATAGTAATAGAGTGCGGATTTAAGTTTGTAATATGTCCTATTTCATTTATCCTGTTTATTACAAAATCCGGCGCTTCAATATATCTGTCGGATGTTGTTGTCTTAGGAGCTTTAAGATGCCATTGTTTATCTGGCCCCAAGACTAGCGAGTGATGTATATGGATTATATTTCCGTTTATATCACTCATAGATAACCCACATATTTCGCCCCTACGCATCATACAAAAAGCACCTAACAATACCGGTATTTCTAATTCCGTATCTTTTACAGCCTTTACAAGAGCTTTTATTTCGTCATCTGATGGGATGTAAAGCTTTGGATGTACTTTTTGTGGCATGGAGGTGTTAAGACGCAAATTTGAGCCTAATACAGCTGAAATAAGACCATGATAATTGCGCACTGTTTTTGGAGATTTTGATTTTGCAAGATTGCTGATTACTTTTTGTACATGTTCCTGTTCAATATCAGATATTTTCATATTGTAAAATTCTGTGTAATTTTTTTTGAGCATTCTTTCTATATTTTTGTATCCTTTTATTGTAGAAGGTGAAAGAACAGACTCTTTATTAGATATATATTTATTCAGTTCATCACAAAATTTGTTTTCTGATTTTTGCTGTTTCATTTGGTCTTTTTGCATCATGTACTGGGTGGCTTGAAATTCGGCTTCCTTTTTTGTTGGAGCAGTAAATGATTTGTATTTCCTCTTTCCGTTTTCATCTCCAATGTAGATCAGGCATCGCCACGATCCAGATGGTATTTTTTTTGCTGTTGCCATAGTATCATCCTCCTTAAAAATGAGCATAAAAATGCCCGGTAGCTTGTATTTTTACCGGGAGAATGATATAATTACTTCTGTCAAAAGTTGGATTGTATCGGCTCTCCGGTATAGTTCCGTTCCGCTCCGGTGTTGGTAGCACTGGGGCGGTTTTTTATATATTATTAATATCCGTTTGCTTCAACACCGTATATAGCTTGCTCGTTTGTAAAGCCCTCATATTCCAGTTGGTTAATAAGTCCTTCTCGTGAAAACGAAGAATACTCTAAATAACTTTTGGCTGCCAAAGCTGCCTGCTCATTCCAGTCTGCTCCACAGTTGTCTGCAGCATAAACGGCATCCTCATGAGAGTATTGTTCATATTCTAGCTGATTAATTAGTCCCTGGTATGAAAATGCTGAGTATGATAAATAACTCTTTGCAGATGAAAGAGCATTTTTCTGACCCATAGTTAATTCATCATCTACAGATTCTTGACTTGTTTCAGTCTGGTAGTTTTCAGAGGAATCATAGTCTTCAATAAGTTCTATAAAGATTGCTTTAATTGCCAGGACATCTTCTTTTGTTCCGGTCAATGCTCTTTCTACAGTTTCTGTTCCGGCGAACTCTGCATATACTTTTATAATATCATCTTGCAATATTTTAGTATCGTCATCGACCCGTGAATCGTACATGAAGTATTCATCTCCAAGCCACATTCCATATTCGTCATCTGTATATACGCGATAATATTCGTTACTATCGAAAAAACCACCTTGCAAAACTTGTGAAACCTTAACAGTCAATACAATATGTTCGCCTATATAGTCATCAGGGTTTCTTGCAAGAGTTTTATAAGGTATTTCTTGGCAAGAAGCAATAAATTCCTCTCTGCTTTCATATGGCGTAGGCTCCGGAGTCGGTTCTTCAGTAGGTATAGGAGTTGGTTTTTCTGTAGGTAAAGCGTTTTCTTTTTCCTTGGTACTGGATTTCTGTTCAGAAACGGTTTGAACAGATGAATCAGCAGTAGAACTTCCATTTTTTGATGTACTGATACTGGCAATAGCAAGCCATGCACCACAAATTACAAGAGCTATGATTGAACAGGTTTTATTTCTTCCATCCTTTTTGCACAAATCAACGACTGCAAGTATTATTCCGATAATGAAAGTACATCCTAAGATAGAAAGTACCAATGCAACAATACTCAGTCCAGACACCTTACCTTTTTTACTTTTCTGTTCATTTTTAATGTCGGTTGAGTTCTCAGTAACATTATTCTGAACAGGGCAACCACAGTTAGGACAATTTTCAGCCTTGTCAGATATTTCCTTTCCACATTCAGAACATTTTATTAATGCCATTTTTTAACATCCTCCTTAGTATATTTTTTACAACAAATATATTATAGAGAAAAGCATTATATAAAAACATGACTAATTGGTATAACTGGAATTACCTATAGTGCTTAATGTAGAATAATAGTCTTATTAGCTATGATGCTTACATCAATTTGAATACACCTAAGGAAGGTTCAAAATAAATAATGTAATTATCAATAGTAGTACAGACACCATATTTTGATTTGTAATATGACAAAGCTTCTGAAAGAAATTCTTCAGTGACATTCAAATACTCGGCTGTTTCATATACGGATCTGCATCCGTGGTTGTATGCATCAATGATACCAGTTATTCCGAACATCCGGTCATATGCCCAAGCTCTTGCATGGAGTTCCTGCTTCCGTTCAGAGACAGAGGACTGGCAGATAATATTTCCGACAGTAGTGTGATAGTGTCCAAGTTCTTCCGCAAGGACACATGACCGCTTTCTGCTGGAACGTATATTTTTATTTAAGCCAATGACATCACCGTTGATTAGTCCGTCTGCCTTTGATTTAAAATCGGCATTTTCTATAACATAAACATTATCTTTCTGTGCTTCATCCAATAAACTTTCGTATGTCATAAAATCACCACAAATACAGTTTATCAAAACAGATGTCCGTTATTCTGGTCTCTTAAGATTTGAAAGGTCATCCTGCATCTTCTCCAGTTCTCCATATTCTTCCTGATGGTCGTTGTGTGCCGCCTGTGTAACAGGAGTGTATGGAACAACTTTTTCTATAGTAGTGGAACGTTCCCATTCTTTCTGCAATGTAAAGTCAACCATTTCTTTTCCGTGAGCGTCAAGTTCACGATATTTTTTTATTAATTCGATTTCTGAAGGTTTAATGGAAAAAATGCCACCTTGTACGCTTAGTCCATATGCTTCTCCTAAGACATAAGCAAAATCCAACCCGTATATATCACATAAACTAGCAAATGTATCAATATCTGGTTCAGAAACTCCATTTTCATAGTTACTTAGTGTATTAGGCCTGACACCAACCATTTCTGCGACATCACTTTGCTTTAATCCCTTATTCAATCTTCCATGAGTAATGTAGAACAAAATGCCAAAATTCACAAAGGAGAAAAAAATGAAACAACCAATCTTTACTAGCCAGGAAGAACGCAATGCTTACAACGCAGGATATAAGCATGGTTACAGAGAGGGAATGAGCTGGTGCGCCGTGATATTGAGAAAACACGGTCGATTGAGGAAACAAAGAAAATTCTTACTGACAGGAGGTAAAAAGAAACTAGATGATAACATGCAGACGTTGCGGTGCGAACTGCGACAATGGCGAACTGATTGGCGGTATCTGTACAGACTGTCTGGAAGATGAAAAGGATGAGCAGGTCAGAGCCAGTAATTTTGCCAAGTTAATAAACAGCACATCTTATCAGATGGAGTTAAATTTGGAGGTTGGTAATACTCCATATATGAGCGATGGCTTATATGTGTTAAAGGTAGTTTATCAAAAATAGATTGTGTCAAAATAAATAAACAACAGCCTTAGCTATAATAGCCAAGGCTGTTTGTAATTTCCAGAAAATCATTTTGATGACTTTTGATGACTTTTTGATTTTGGCGACGTCGTAAACTCCGTATTATCGAATGGTTTTTTATGAGAGAGTTCCTTCGAATCCCCCTCTCGCTACTAATGTTTAGGTAGCGGAAACCTTGAATTTACAGGGTTTCCGCTTCTTTCATGTTGTTAGGTTTTTAATTACACTCTGTTACACTAAAGGATTAGACAACTTTTTTGAAGGTCTGATACATTTCTTTCAAGCAATTTACTTTGATTTCGTCCGTTGTAATGTCATAATTGTAATGCTTACGGCAATGGATGTCCTGCTGACATATATAGCTGATACCATTCTTCTCTGCTTAATTCAATCGTATCCGCCTGTGCGATTTCTTTTAACCGCGCCTCGCTGGTAGTGCCGGAAATTACCTGCATTTTTGCGGGA
>JAQXYZ010000083.1 GCA_029226935.1 Bacillota bacterium
ACAGAAAACGCCGGCTTCATCCTTGACATTTCTTTCTATAAGTATAGAATGATAGGGAATCTTATCACCAATGATCTGAAAAATAGAAAAATGAGGACACACTCTTATGGAAAAGAAAAAAATTGTAATGACCGGCGGTGGAACCGCAGGCCATGTAACTCCGAATATTGCACTGATGCCCGCCCTCAAAGAGGCCGGATACGAAATCACCTACATAGGTTCCTATAACGGTATGGAACGGGAGCTGATTGAGGCGCAGGGAATTCCGTATCTTGGGATTTCCTCTGGAAAGCTCCGCCGCTACTTTGACTGGAAAAATTTTTCCGATCCTTTTAAGGTAATTAAAGGCTTCGGGCAAGCAGTTTCTATCTTGAAAAAACTCAAACCAAACATCGTCTTTTCAAAGGGAGGCTTTGTATCGGTTCCTGTGGTTCTGGCTGCAAAATACTGCCACATTCCCGCAATCATTCACGAATCTGATATCACCCCGGGACTTGCCAACCGCATTGCTATCCGCGGCGCCAAAAAGGTCTGCTGCAATTTCCCGGAAACCATGAAATACCTTCCGGCGGACAAAGCAGTTCTCACCGGTTCTCCCATCCGCCGTGAGCTGTTTTCCGGCAATCCTGAAGCAGCAATGAAACTCTGCGGATTTCCGAATCACAACAAACCTGTGCTCCTGATTGTTGGCGGAAGCTCCGGTTCAAAGGCGATCAACGAAGCGGTTCGTCAGATTCTTCCGAAACTCCTGGAGGAGTTTTATATCATTCACTTGTGTGGCAAAGGGAATCTTGATAACCAGTTAAATGGACTTGCAGGCTATGCCCAGTTTGAGTACGCCAACGCAGAACTTACCGATATGTTTGCCCTTGCAGATATGGCCATCTCCCGCGCAGGTGCTAACTCCATCTGTGAGCTGCTAGCCCTGCACAAGCCAAATATTTTAATTCCATTGTCTGCTGCTGCCAGCCGCGGAGATCAGATTCTGAATGCAAAATCTTTTGCAAAACAGGGCTTTTCCTATGTACTGGAAGAAGAAAAAGTCAACAACCAGACACTCCTTGAAGCAATTCATGCAGTATATCAGAACCGCAGCAAATACATTTCCGCTATGTCAGAAAGCGGACAGATGGATTCCATCGGCACAATCATGAAACTGATCGCGGAAGAAGCAAAGTAAGATATTTAGAGGAGTATGAACAGTGCAGGAGTAAAACTTCCAATTGCGCAGAAGTTTTGCTCCTGCCCTTCCTGTACCATATACCATAGAAATCGCTGGTACTACATCTTCATCTCACTGCAGATTTCTTTCATTTCCTCATCGGAATACTCTTTGTGGTCCCATTCCATAATAGCCTTTTCCCCGGCATAACGCGGAATCAGATGCATATGGAAATGAAAGACGGTCTGTCCTGCCGCTTCCCCATTGTTCTGAAGCACATTATATCCATCACAGCCCAAGACATCTTTCTCGTGGGTAATCACTTTTTTTGCAAGCCTTGCTGCTTTTCCAAGTACTTCGTCGTCAATTTCAAACATATTGGCATAATGCTGTTTCGGAAGGATCAACGCGTGTCCCTTCGTAGCCGGGCTGTTATCCAGAATTACCCGGAAGTCTTCATCCTCAAAAATTGTGTTAGTGGGAATGTCTCCGTTTGCAAGCTTACAAAAAATACAATTATCATCCTTCATGATTGTTTCCTCCTTTTATCCTGACTTATAGTATCTAAAATGCAAATATCCGGTCCAGCATACGCAAAGTCTTAAAGTTGCCTTTTGCTGTCATTTCACCGGTCATAAAGGCCCGCTGGAAGGTCATCCTGCCATCGATAATGGATTGCATCACATCTGTCCCCAGTTTGGCGTACACATCAGCTTTCTCCTCGTTACCATAGTGGATATCCACGATACTTTCCTTAGCAATCACATACAATTCCTTCTTCATCCCCTCAATCTGGAAGGAATAACTGGCCTCAAAGTCCTCCATCGGCATATAATGATCCTGAAGTTCTTTTACATAGAGTACATCCTCTTCAGAATCTGACTGCCCCAGCATATCCTTGAACATAGATGCCAGTTCTTCGATATCTTCCTTCTGCTGCTTGACATAAGTATCATCCGACACATACTTGGAAAGCTGCTCGCTTTCCTGCGGCGTCAAATTCAACTGCTGCGTTCTGGATACACTCTTTCGAACCGCCTGATTACTGGTGGGAAGATTCTTAATTTTTTGAGAAATCGTCCTATACAGATTCTCAGCCTTCTTCTCAATAATAAGAGTATAATCCCGGTTCATCTGAAAGTTCAGAAGGTCTTCCACATACCCGCAAAGCCCCGAGCAGGGCAGGCCGCCTAACATCTCCCACGCATTGGAAAGAGTCATCTCTCCTTCCCGTTCCCCGTAGGTTGTAGACATCACAATAGGCTGCATATAGGTTTTACTGATTTTCTCCTTGTCCCCATATAGCCAGCATGCATCTAAAAACTGCTGCATATATCCACCGATTCCAAGCCACTCCACGGTAGTCGCCAATATAATACCATCAGCATCCTTAAAAGTCTGCGGAAGTGTTGCAATTTCATTCTTATGTTCGTAAATATTGTACCTGTCAACTGTTACGCGCAGTTCTTTTAGGACGTCTTCCATTTTACTCAGAACATACAGAGTCGGGTCATCTAACAGCCCTCGTCCACCGTAATATATATTAATCTTCATCCGAAACCTCTCCTCATAATTCTATTCATAAGTATAGGTATTTTCGTCGTTAAAATCAACTGTTTTACGTGGTTTCTGATAGAAAATCACACTCATGAGAAATCCCATGACGAGTCCCCCGATATGTCCCCAGTTGTCAACCTCTCCGCTGGAAATTCCATAATAAAGAGAGATCACGATCATAAAAAGCAAACCTTTTCCTGTCAGAGTTTCATATCTCCCCTTATGCCGGATCACAATCCAGAGCAAAGCCCCGATAATACCAAAAATCGCGCCGGATGCTCCCGCTGCTACCGCATATTTGTCACTGTAAAGCATCTGTAGAAAAGAAAACGCGCTTCCTCCAACCCCTGCAACGATATAAAGAATCAGATACTTGATATGTCCCATTGCTTTCTCCAAAATAGGTCCCGCACATGCCAGGACCAGCATATTATTCATGATATGCTCAAACCCGAAATGCATGAAGGTTGATGTAAAAAAACGCCAGCATTGCCCATCCAGAATATATGGTGGCCAGGATGCCCCCATCTCCATCATAAAGGCCGTGTCCTCGGTATCTCCAATCATTTCCATAACCAGAAACACCATACTATTTATTATCACCAGCGAAATTGTTACCACTGGTTTCTTCTTGTCTGCCTGATACATGATCTTATCCTGCCTTGCTTAAGTATGCAGGTCAACAAATCAGAACTCTTTTCCTGCAGTCAGCAATGAGTTCTAACCTTTTAACCCTTATATCATATTAAACAAAGTATA
>JAQXYZ010000084.1 GCA_029226935.1 Bacillota bacterium
AGAGACCTGTCTGATGCCCTATACGGATATGTTTATCTTCCCGGATGGGAGAATGGGGATCTGCTGTTGTGATAACTTTGAAGCAACTACGTTGGCAGACTTGAATGTGACGCCGCTTAAGGAAGCATGGAACAGTGAGGCATATCAGAAATTGCGCCAGACAATCCGAACCAGCCGTGGGGATTATGATTTCTGTAAATATTGTGACTTCATCGATGCAGGACTACGTATGGATGTGGTGGATGATACTTTAAAACACAGAGTTGCCAATCATGGCGCAAGACAATCATTATTCAGAAAGTAAAATAAAAAGTCCGTTTATATTGGAAAGCTTCTATTTAAGAAAGCTCCAAAATAAACGGACTCAAATTTTATAAAGGAAACTGTATCTCAATCTACCTCTGCCTCATTTTCATGAGCTTCTTCGTGATATTCCTTCTCGGTATTTACATTCCAGATATTGGACTTGTCCTTTTCTCCGGATAAGATGTTCTTAACGGTCTCAAAGGAGGTACACATGGAATGATCGATGTTGTTATACCTGTGCTGACCATTGCGCCCTACACAGTAGAGGTTATCAATGGTTTTCAGATAATCCACCAGTGTGTCAATCTCATCATAGGTGTCGAAGTAAGCCGGGTATGCCTTTTTGACCTTTTCCATGTGGGTATCGATGACTACATCCGCACTGTCAATCAGTCCCAGCTTAATCATTTCTTCAATACCAACCTTGGAGAATTCTTCCTCAGACATATTCCAGAATTCATCTCCCTCATTGACGAAGTATTCCAGACCAATCCAAACGGTATGCTCTAAGTCCTTAATCATATAAGGAGACCAGTTGTTATAAATCTGGAAACGTCCGAGTTTGACTCTGCGGTCCTGCACATAGACCCAGCAGTCAGGGACAATATTGCTTACTGTTTTAATAGAAGTTTTGTTTTCAAGGTTAATCTTGGGAACAAGGACACCCAAAGTCATGTAATCGCGGTAAGGAAGACCTGCCGCAATTCTTGCAGGGTCAGCAGGAACGTCATTCATTCCTGCTACCAGATCCTTTACCGGCATAGAGGAGATAAAGTAATCGCCATCTACGACATGTTCTTCTCCGTTTTTCTCATAAGTAAGTGAAGTAATTATATTGTTTTCATTTTTGTGGAGCTTGGTGACTTTTGCATTTTTGATAATGGTTCCGCCAAGCTTTTCAACCTCCGAAGCGGTTACATCCCAGAGCTGACCGGGTCCAAGCTTGGGATATTTGAACTGCTCAATCAGAGAGGTTTCTACCTTTCGGTTCTTTTTCTTGAAAATCTTACCGAAGATATCTTTGATTACAGCAATGATGGAAAGTCCCTTTACACGCTGCTCGCCCCAGGAGGCGTCAATTTCGCTGGGATGCCGTCCCCAGAGGTTCTCGGTATAATATTCGAAGAACATAGAATAGAGCTTGCGCCCGAAACGGTTAATATAAAAGTTCTCCAAATTATCCTCCGGCTTTTTGACAAGCAGGGAGCCGAGATAGCTGAATCCGACCTTCATTGTAGTGACAAATCCCATATTTTTGATGGTTTCCCATTTAAGGGAAATGGGGTAGTCAAAGAATTTATTATTAAAGAAGATGCGGGATACACGATGCCTTGTAAGCATAACGCGGTCTTCTTTCTCGGGATCAGGGCCACCTTCGGTAAGTGGCATGGGTCTGTCTAGGAGAATGTCATCATATGTAGGGGAACCCTGCATAGGGAGCATTTTGTCCCACCATTCGTTGACTTCCGGTATTTTGGAAAAAAAGCGGTGGCCGCCCATATCCATACGGTTGCCCTTGTATTCCACAGTTTTGGAAATGCCGCCGAAACAGTCGCTTTCCTCGAATACGATTACTTCAATATCCTTTGATTTGCTAAGAAGCTCATAAGCGGCGGTAAGTCCGGCAGGACCAGCGCCTATGATAAGTGCTTTTTTCATACTGATGGGTTCACCTTTCTTGTATTCAGTCATTATAAATGATAATTACATATGTTTTAATATTGTATCATAGAATAAAAAATGTGTCCACTCGCGAAGAACTTGCAACTGGCAGTTAGTATTTAGTGAACAGATGTCTCGGTCATAAGCATTTCTGCAATCTCATATCGAGGTCTATGTTTGGTTTCTAAATAAATTTTTCCTATGTATTCTCCCACAATTCCGAGGGCGAGAAGCTGGATGCCGCCAATTAGCCATAAAGGTGCAACAATACTTGTCCAACCAGGGACGGTACCATTTTGGGCATAAGCGACAATCGCATAAATAAACATTATAATACTAAATACAAAAAATAATATGCCGGATACTGTTATTAACTGGAGTGGTCTGATTGAAAAGGAGGTTATTCCGTCTGCTGCGAGCTTTAACATTTTGCTTAAAGAGTATTTTGACTCTCCCGCCAACCGTGGCTTTTCTTCATACTCTAAGGTAGTGCTTTTAAATCCTATTTGTGGGATGATCCCGCGTAGAAATAAGTTTACTTCTTCATATTTTGCTAATGCATTCAATGCTCTGGAACTGAGTAACCGATAGTCAGCATGATTTTTTATTATTTTTGCACCGAAAAGGTTCATTAGGTTGTAAAACATATCGCCTGAAAGTTTTTTAAAAAAGCTTTCCTTACTACGGGACTTTCGAATGCCATTTACGATATCGTATCCTTCTTCAAACAATTCAATGAATCTAGGAATTGCATTAATGTCATGTTGTAAGTCTGCATCCAGTGTGATGACTGCATCACAAAGATCTTTGACAGCCATCATTCCTGCAAGTAAAGCATTTTGGTGTCCGGTGTTATGAGCAAGGCGAATTGCTCCAAATAAATCATCATTTTGACAAATATTTTCCAATAGGTTCCAAGTAGTATCAATGGAACCATCATCAACAAAAATAATTTTACTATTATTTGTAATTTTTGTTTTATTCATCAGGTTGCTCATGAGTTGTTTTAATTTGACCGCACTGTCATTTATTACAAGTTCTTCATTATAACAGGGTAATACTAAATAGATTGTTTTCATCGCATTCTTCCTTTATAAATATAATGTAATATTTTAGCATGTTTTTTTCTTTTGGTAAAATGCTATTTAGATTGAGGTTCTGGTAAGCTCCTGTATAGAAAGCTGTTACAACAGATGTAACACCCACAGCAGTAAATAGCAGACTGAATTATATGCGTAGTGTCCAACCGAGTGTCCATACAAACCGAGTGTCCTTGTTGACATTAAATCTACGAAAAGATACAATGACAGATAGAAGAAAGGGGATTTCAATGATCATACTTCAGACACTTGGATTAATTTTATGGCTTCTTGCAGTACCCTTCTGTATGGGACTGCTTTTCTTTTCTGTTCTGGAAAAACAGTACAGGACGCCCGGTGTGGCACTGATTGCCGGATATATAGTGCTTTTTGCTATTTTAGAGCTGGTGGGCATTCCGGTAGTTCTTCTGGCAGTTTACAATGGATTTAGTATTTTTAAATGGATTTTCACTCCGGCTCTTCTTCTGTGTGCGGCTTTGGGGGTATTCGTAGCTTTTAAGATCAAAAAAAGGGGACAGGTCCGGAAATTTGACACGGCCTTTGGATGGAAAGCAATTTCCACGGAGGAAAAAATAATATTTGCTCTTTTTCTGGTACTTGTAGGTTTTCAGATGTATATGGCTTTTACCAGAGCTTCCTTTGACGGTGACGATGCTTATTATGGTGTTCAGGCGGTAATTGCCCAGCAGATTGACACTTTGTACAGAATCAACCCTTATACGGGTCGCAGCGCACCGCTTGATGTGCGTCATGCATTGGCGCTGTTTCCAATCTGGGAGGCATATGTGGGTAGTATGAGTAATGTACATGCAACCATTGTATGTCACAGCATTGTACCACTGGTGCTGATTCCGCTTACTTATCTTCTGTATTTTCAGATTGGGAAAATCCTTTTGAAAAAAAGAAGGGACATGCTGCCCATGTTTATGGTAGTAATTGCTTTGTGGCAGATGTTTGGAAATGTTTCGATTTATACGACGGAAACCTTCTTTCTGACCAGAACATGGCAGGGAAAATCCTTTGCGGGAAATTTCATTATTCCGGCAGTGCTTTGGATTTTCTTAAGTCTGTTTGGAGAAGAAAATGAAGGCACCGGGCTGAAAGAAGATGCTGCGAAGGGAAAAGATAAGACCGGAAAGCCCGGTTTCTGGCTTCTGCTTGCCTGCTTAAACCTTGCGGGAGGTGCCAGCAGTTCTCTTGCCATTCTTTTAAGCTGTCTGATGACGGCAGGACTGGCAGTTCTTTTTACAATCAGGGAAAGAAAGCCGGTAATCCTTTTCAAGGCATGCTTAAGCTGTGTCCCGGGCGGTCTTTATGTACTGCTGTATCTGGCGCTTACCCATGGAATTATTGTGTTATAGCCAAAAGGAGTGGATGAATGTTTGGAATATTTATGGAAAGTCTGGTAATCTTTAAACTCTATACGGGCTTGAAGCTTCTGCTGGGGCTTACGCTGGCAGCGTGGTTTTATCTCCTGTTCAGGGAAAAAGACAGAAATGTTCGGCTGCTGTTGGTCTATGC
Organism: Bacillota bacterium; assembly: GCA_029226935.1. Classification (GTDB taxonomy): domain Bacteria; phylum Bacillota; class Clostridia; order Lachnospirales; family Lachnospiraceae; genus Suilimivivens. The sequence goes on from JAQXYZ010000084.1 coordinate 4,590, forward strand.
ACCTATCATCGTAGTTCTGTTATTCCTGTTTCCTGTCAGCAGGAAGGTATTTGTGGCGGCAGGGCTGGACGGAGAGACCTATTACCGGATATTGTGGACGATTCCCATGGGAGTCATTACCTGTTATGGAGCCTGTAAACTTTTTGCGAGACACAAGCGGGTTGGGCTGGTGGTAACTTCAGCGCTGGTCATCCTGTGTGGAAGTTACGTATATCAGAGCAGTTATATTTCCAAGGCAGAAAACCTTTATCATATACCGGATACAGTGATTAAGATTTGTGACAGAATCAGCCCGGAGGATTCCACTGCCAGAGTTTTGGCGGTAATGCCGCCTGAACTGATTCATTTTGTAAGACAATACGATTCAAGAATTAATATGCCCTATGGAAGAGAAATGCTGGTAGAACGGTGGGACTATTATAATGCGGTCTATGAAGCCATGGAGAAGCCGGAGGTTGTGGATGTGGAGGCTTTACTTGAAGCAACCAGAGCGGAGTATTGCCGGTATATTGTGATGAACAGTGAGCGCAAAACGGACGTGAATCCGGAGAATTGCGGGCTGGTGCTGATAGATGAGATTGACGGTTATAGGATTTACGAAGATCCTGTTACCACAGAAGTGGTAGAGCAGTGGCAGGAATATTATGAGGATAAATAGCAGGCGCAGGGGGCAGGAATGACCGGCGTTATGCACGGAGAGAAAATCATGCTGTTTAATTCTTACGAGTTTGTGTTTCTTTTTTTCCCGTTGGTACTGGTGGGATACTATATTTGCAGAAAAGCAGGAGGGGCTTATCGAAACGGATTGTTCCAGAGAAGTCTGGTAAATGCCTTTTTGCTGGCGGTTTCCTTCCTCTTTTACGGATGGTCCTGTCCGGAATATCTGCCGGTGCTGATAGGAAGTATGGCAGTGAACTATGGGCTTTCCTGGCAGATGGAAAGAGGCTCTGAAAAAAAGAGGATTTTGGTACTTGGAATTCTCATTAATTTGGGAGTGCTTGCCATTTTCAAGTATTTAGGAGATGGCAGCTTTGTGCCTTTGGGAATCAGTTTTTTTACATTTACACAGATTGCATTTTTAATGGAGTGCTACCAAGGACAGTTAAAGAGAGTAAATGCGCTTGAATATGGTTTGTATGTGAGCTTTTTCCCCAAGATCATGCAGGGACCGATTGCTCTTCCGGGAGAACTGTTGCCACAACTTGAAGGCACTGTGAAGAAATTGGATTGGGAAAGGATTTACAGAAATCTTTATCTTTTTGTTTTGGGACTATTTAAAAAGGTAATGATTGCGGATACATTGGGGAAAGCGGTGGATTTTGGCTATGCCAATCAGGCAGCGCTGAATTCCGGGGATGGATTAATTGTGATGCTTTCTTATACCTTGCAGCTCTATTTTGATTTCAGTGGTTA
>JAQXYZ010000085.1 GCA_029226935.1 Bacillota bacterium
TTGTAGAAGTCTTTGTAGAAAACGCTAAGAAATAATTCATCCATAACTGAAATGACAAAAAGAATGTATTTTTGTCGTTTCAGTTATTTTTTTGCATTTCACTTGAAATACACTCTTCTTTCTATATAATTACTATAAAGGAAATTTATTATATGCCACCAAAAAGGCAGGGAGAATCATGCGAATTACAATCTGTGATGACGATGCTCTGATTGTGGAGCAATTACAAAAATATCTGGAACAGTACTTTCGGAAACACCATCTTTCATGTCCGGAAATACAACACTTTTCCAGCGGTGATGCCCTCTTAGCAAACACGGATGAAAAGGATTTAATTTTTCTGGATGTGGAAATGCCGGGTGTAGATGGAATATATGTAGGAAAAAAGCTTCGTGAAAACTATCCAAACATTATCATCATTATCATATCCTCTTATATGGAGTATCTGGATGATGCGATGCGTTTCCACGTCTTCCGTTATCTTTCCAAGCCCATAGACCGCCAGCGTCTGTTCTGCAATCTGGATGACGCGTTAAAACAGTATCACTCAATTTCCGCCAAAATTGTTTTTGAGACGAAAGGAAGCGTGCACACTCTTGCCCCCTCCTCCATTGTCACAGTAGAAGCAATTGCCAAAAAGAGCATTGTACATACGGCTTCTACCGATTATGAAACCATCCATCCCATGCAGTATTGGGCAGAACACCTTCCGGCAACCCATTTTTTCCAAACACACCGCAGCTTTTTTGTCAACATGGAACACGTTGTAGATTTTGACCATATGACGGTGCATATGGATGTTCCCCGGCTGGATGCATATCTGACCCAGCGAAAATACCATGCATTTAAGGATGCTTATCTATTATTTTTGGAAAGTACGAGGTAATTCAATGTCAAACATTATTTGCTATCTGCTTTGTCTAACTTCAGAAGCGGTGATTCTCTGGATTTATTCCGAAACCCTTTTTGTTCCAAGACACCCTGTGTCTGTGCGTGCTTTTACAATTGCATTAATTTTCATTCCCTTATTCCTTATATCTTCATTCAGAAATACGGGAATGAACGCCGTCCTATTTTTTAGTACACTTCTTATCTTTTTTATGACACAATATAAAATCTGCTGGTATATTGCTCTTTTTCATGCCGTCTTAATGACGGCTTTCAATGGCGTGTCCGAACTTCTAATATATGGAGTCATCAACTTTTATTTTCCCAATTTCTTTACTCAATCACCCATAGGAAATGCCGGTCTATTATGTGCATTTCTCAGTAAAATATTATATTGCACTATCTTTTTCGCTCTAATCTACTTCTTTCGCAAACGGCAACAACCTGATCAACAGCAAGATAAATCTGTCTTTCTTCTGTTTCTTGTACCACTCACATCACTTGGCATGATGCTGTCGTTTTTATTTTACAACAATGAACTTTCTTCTGTTCCGGAACTGAACTGGCTGGTTACCATCTGCGCCTCATTCCTATTAGTACTCAACCTGCTTGTCTTCGGTATCAACCAATACAATCAGAAGCGGCATCAGGAGTATGTACAGATACAGCTTCTCCTTCAAAAAGAATCCGATTCTGCGGAATATTATCAGGCTCTTGTGCTGCAAAATGAGAATCAGCGCATACTGATTCATGATATCCGCAAACATCTTGCCTCAATTGACGCACTCAACGAATCTGGTGAACAGGACAAACTCCGTACCTATATTCACCAGCTGCAGGATTCTTCTCATCTGAACGAATCGCTCCGACTCAGCGACAACCAGCTTCTCAATGCCATACTTTGCCAATATACGCACAAATGCGAATCACAGCATATCGCATTCCGCACCGAGATCCGCAGCCAAACAGTTAACTTCCTTGCAGATACAGATCTGACCGCATTATTCTCCAATCTACTGGACAATGCTCTATGTGCCGCAGGCACGCTGCCGGATGCTTTTATTGAAATCTGTGCTTATACCAAAGAGAACTCTCCCTTTACCATCATCACCATAATCAACAGCTGCCGTGAGAATCCATTTACCGGTCCTGGCGGTACACTCGTCTCAAATAAGCCAGACCGCCAGCAGCATGGTCTGGGACTAAAAAGTATCCAACGAGTTGTTGATCGCTATAATGGCTCTCTGAAAATGTACTTTGACCTGCCAACGCTTACGTTTCACACAATCTTGACACTACGCCCATGCTCTTAAGTCTCCTTCGTGAAAAAGCGTTAAAATGGATTACGTACCTCTTCTATCACACAGGTATGTTTCTTTTTATCTGCACCATTGGCATCGTAATTCACGCCTACCAGTAAAATTCTGTCACTGTATCCGGATAATGCCCCCTGGTATCTATTCTCCTTGATCTGCTGAATTGCTGAATCTGCCGACTGATTATATTTTAGTTCCACTACCATTGCAGGTCGTTTTCCCGCATTCGCTCTTGGGATGAACACAAGATCTGCAAAGCCTTTTGCCGCAGGGAATTCTCTGACAATATTGTAATAAGCGGGGGCCGTAAAGTATGCCATGGTAAGCACACAGCTTAATGAGTTCTCATCGTTGTACTTCAGGATGGAGGTATAGGCTTCATGCG
>JAQXYZ010000086.1 GCA_029226935.1 Bacillota bacterium
AGGAGAGATACAAATGGATAAGCAGACAGTAATCCGATATCTGGAGGAACGAGCGGCGGACTTCTACGCCCTCAGCGACAAAATATGGGAAAACGCGGAGATTCGCTTCGGAGAGAACAAGTCCGCAGCGGACTACGAGGCGTTCCTAAAGGCGGAGGGTTTCGAGGTCACCCTTGGATTGGCGGGGCTGAAAACAGCCTTCCGTGGACAGTGGGGCAGCGGCAAGCCTGTGATTGGCTTTCTGGGAGAGTACGATGCCCTGCCTGGTATGAGCCAAAAGGCGGGCAGCCCTGTGAAGGAGCCTCTGGTGTGCGGCGGAAACGGCCATGGCTGCGGCCATAATCTTCTGGGCGTGGGCGCGCTGATGGGTGCCGTGGGCCTGAAGCGTTATCTGGAAGCGGAAGGAAAGCCGGGCACCGTGGTGTTTTTCGGATGCCCCGCCGAGGAGGGTGGCTCCGGAAAGACCTTTATGGCCCGGGAGAGCTGCTTTGACGGGCTGGATGCGGCCCTCAGCTGGCATCCGGACGACTGCAATATGATGCCTCCCGGCCCGGTTTTGGCGAACAATTCGGTCCGGTATAGCTTTACCGGCAAATCGTCCCATGCGGCAGCGGCACCGGAGGCGGGAAGAAGCGCCCTGGACGCTCTGGAGCTGATGAACATCGGGGTCCAGTTCCTCCGGGAGCACATTCCCTCCACCGCCAGAATCCACTATGCCATCACGGATGCCGGCGGCATTTCCCCCAACATCGTCCAGGCCCACGCCTCAGCTCTCTATCAGATGCGTGCACCCTACGCACCGGAGCTGGCGGACCTGTATCAGCGTCTGAACCGGATTGCCCAAGGTGCGGCCATGATGACCGATACTCAGGTGGAAATCAAGTTCCTGAAAGGAACCAGCAATACCGTGCTGATTCCGGCGCTGGACGAGGTTATGTACCGGAATATGTGCGACATTCCCAACCCCGTCGGGGATGCGCAGGACCTTGACTTTGCCCGGGAGATTGTCAAAACCCAGAAGCAGGAAATTCCGGAATCCCTGTTTGACACTCAGCCCAAGCCATGGAACAAGGCGGGAAACATTCCTCTTCCCGGTTCCTCGGATACCGGTGATGTGAGCTGGGTATGCCCGGTTTCACAGTGCGCGACCAGCACCTGGCCGGTGGGAACCGCTGCCCACAGCTGGCAGGCCGTGGCCTGCGGCAAGAGTGACTTCGCCCACAAGGGAATGTTGTATGCGGGGCAAATCATTGCGGCAACGGCCATTGATGTCTGTGAAACCCCCGAAATTCTTGAAACCGCTTGGAAACAGCACCGGGAGAAGACGGGAGGTCACCCCTACCATTGCCCCATTCCGCCGGAGATTACGCCGACGATACTGGAAGCCGAGATGACGTAAATGAAAGGCGCGTTGCGAAAAATGCAACGCGCCCTTTTGCTGATGGGGCGAAGCCTTTGTTTTGGATTGCATAAAACTCAATATTTGACAGATAAAGCAGTAAAGGAATATAAGAAAATGCAGGAGAAGATATTTAAGACAAGCTCTCATATAGATCTTACAGAGGGAAATATTGTTGCAGGACTGGTCAGGTTTGCAACCCCGCTGATGATTGGCAATCTTTTGCAGCAATTTTACAATATTGCAGATACTCTGATTGTTGGTCGTTTTCTTGGAAAAGAGGCATTGGCGGCAGTAGGATCTGCTTACAGCATCATGGTCTTTCTGACCTCCGTTATTCTGGGTTTATGTATGGGAAGCAGTGCTTTTCTTTCCATTCAATACGGAAGGAAAGACAGGGCAGCATTTTCCAGCGGGAACTTTATGTCCTTTGTTTTGATAGGTGGGTTTGCAGCTATCTTAAATGTGGTTGTATATTTGTGGATGGACAATATCCTGAAGCTCCTCCAGATTCCATCAGATGTGTATGCATCCATGCGGTCCTATGTGGTCATCATATATGGCGGTCTTATGGCAACCTTTTTGTATAATTATTTTGCAAACTGTTTACGCGCAGTGGGAAATTCATTGGTTCCCCTTCTGTTTCTGGGAATATCGTCAATATTAAATATTGTACTGGATATCCTCTTTGTTGCAATCCTCCCCTTTGGCATTCAGGGCGCGGCGGCAGCTACTGTATTTTCACAATATGTATCAGGGATTGGAATCTGGATTTATGCATGGAAAAAGATGCCTGATCTGAGATTCGAAAGAAACCGAATGCACTTTCAAAAGGATATTTTAAAGAGCATTCTAAATCTTTCAATTTTAACCTCTCTTCAACAGTCAATTATGAATTTTGGTATTTTGATGGTTCAGGGGCTGGTCAACAGTTTTGGAGCCGCTGTGATGGCAGCTTTTGGAGCAGCAGTAAAGATTGATACTTTTGCATATTCACTGGTACAGGATTTTGGAAATGCTTTTTCCACGTTCGTGGCACAGAACCACGGAGCAGGTAAAGAGGAACGGATTCGTGCAGGAGGAAGGAAAGCTGTGCTTGCGGTGTTTTTATTTTGCACGGCAATCAGTCTGCTGGTATTTCTATTTGCGGGAGGGCTGATGGCAATCTTTACAGAGGATTCGGAGATTATAGGGATTGGAGTTTCCTATTTGCGTACAGAGGGGATATTTTATTGCCTGATAGGGTTTCTGTTTTTGTTTTATGGTTATTTCCGGGCAGTGGAGCAGCCGTTTGTTTCCGTGGTGCTTACGATTACATCTCTTGGAACCAGAGTGCTTCTGGCTTATCTTTTGTCAGGAATTTCGATGTTAGGATATAGCGGTATCTGGGTAAGCATTCCTATAGGATGGGCGCTGGCGGATTTGATAGGACTCTGTTTCCTGAAAAAGAAAGAACCCCATTCATAGTCGTATGAATGTTTTAATGACAGGTGTTTTAGACATGATATATGTAATGCCGAGAGAAACCAATGTCAGGGCAGCCCAAAAGATAAGAACGGAGATTGTTCCTGTCGGAGTATAGATTCTGTCAAGAACTGCCAGTAAAATAGGGTGGATAATAAATATTCCCATTGTCAGGCTGCTGATGTCTGCAATGATAGCAGAAAACTTTTCTTTGATCGGGAGCCTGAGCAGAAATGTAAACAGAAGAATATACCATATAATGGAAGTAAGGTCATCATAGAAATATTCTGCCAATCGGCTTTTGATCAGATACAGTCCGATTTTCTTTTCTGAAAAGTTATTGATAAAAGTAAATAATAAAAGCAGTATGCCATGTGCCCATGCCGGAAGGAGATAAATTTTAGAAGCTGCAGCAGCAATCAATCCGCCCATGAGAAAATAGAATGACCAGGTCCATAAGCGCAATGACTGTGGAACAAACATGTGTAGAGGATATCCCATTATAATGGAAAAAATGTTGATACACAGACAAATACACATAAAAAAGATGCATGCCATTCTGCGTGAATGATTTTTGAGAAAAAAGAGTCTGTGGAAAATCGGCAGAAACAGGTAAATCAATATGAGGGCGCCAAAAAACCAGAAATGCCATAAATATCCCTTTTGCAGCAGGCTGTCCATGGAAAGGCGCAATGGGTTTACAATTTTGTATCTGAAAATAAAAACCGGGATTGTAATCAGAAGATTCCATCCAAATACAATTTTCAGTATATGAAAAATTTTATGAAATGCATAGGAATAGTTAATATTTTCTCTGGGAAGAAGCAGATAACCGTTTACCATAAAAAATAAAGGTACACTAAAGTCGCAAAGATAATAAATGGTATAGTTACGCATTCCTACAGCATGAAGACCGACTACACCAATGCATGCAATAATTTTAATCAGATCCAGATTGATGTTTCTTTTGTTCATACAGATACCCTTTCTCTTTAAGCAGCCTAAAAATATTCTATTATAAGATGCTGTTTCTTTGCAAGAGTTCATGATATAATGAGCGCAAAAGAAAAACAAGCGGCTGCGAAGCAGACATTTGTTTTTCTTGCGCCATTAGCGAGCAAACCGTCTGCGGAGCAGACAAAGAAGCGCTGTAAAGCAGATGGAACATACTGAAATAGGAAATAGAAAGGCAGAATATGTATAGTTATCAAAGCAGAATCAGATACAGTGAATTGGATGAGACAGGACATTTGAAAATAGAATCCTTACTGGATTATTTTCAGGATTGTTCCACCTTTCACTCAGAGGATTTAGGACTTGGAGTAAAATATTTGATGGACCGCCATATGGTATGGGTCATGTCTTCGTGGCAGATTGTGGTAGAGAGGTATCCTGAACTTGGGGAGACTGTGACGGTAGGAACAGCACCCTATGACTTTAAGGGATTTATGGGTTATCGTAATTTTGTCATGACGGATGGGGAAGGAAACAGGCTTGCCTGTGCCAACAGTATCTGGAGTCTTTTGGATACGGAAAGCTTTAAACCGGTAAAGCCATCAGAAGAAATGATGAAAGCGTATGTCTTGGAGCCACGGCTTGAAATGGATTATGCGCCTCGGAGAATTCTGATTCCGGAGAAAGCTACAGAGCGTGAGCCGGTGCAGATCAGAGCGCATCATCTGGACACTAACCATCATGTAAACAATGGCCAGTATGTGAGAATTGCCATTGACAGCCTTGAGCAGAAATGTGTCATAAGGCAGCTCCGCGCAGAATATAAAAAGCAGGTATATTTAAATGATGTATTGGTTCCTTATGTTTCTGAAACAGAGGATAGTAAATATGTTGTGGTTCTGAAGGATCAGAATGAAAATATCTGCTGTATTGTGGAACTAGAGGGAGAAAGGAAATAGAGGAACGTGATTAGATTAGGAGAAACTCAGGAACTGGTTATTGTTAAGAAGGTTGACTTCGGTGTATATCTGGCAGATGCCGAAGAGGGAAAGAATGACGGGGAGAAGGTGCTCCTGCCGGGCAAGGAAGTGCCGGAAAATGCGAAGCCGGGAGATAAGATGAGGGTATTTATTTACAGAGACTCCAAGGACAGGCTGATTGCAACCACCAGAACACCGGAGCTTTCTGTAGGAGAACTGGCAGTGCTCAGAGTAAAGGAAGTCGGTAAGATTGGAGCTTTTCTCGGATGGGCTCTGGAAAAGGATTTACTGCTCCCGTTTAAAGAACAAACCACGAGAGTGACGCCGGGAAAAGAATATCTGGTTGCCCTGTATATTGATAAAAGCGGGCGTTTGTGCACCACTATGAAGGTGGAACCCTACTTGCAGACGGACAGTCCTTACAGGAAGGACGATCAGGTGGAAGGTGTGGTCTATGAAGTAAATGAAAAATACGGCGTATTTGTTGCAGTGGATAACTGTTATCGTGCATTGATTCCCAAGAAGGAACCGGCAGCAGGAGTAAAGGCAGGAGACCGCATCAAAGCACGGGTGGCAGAGGTGCTTGCGGACGGCAAACTTACCTTAAGTCTTCGGGAAAAGGCATATATACAGATCAATACAGATGCGGAGAAACTATTGAAGATGCTGGAAAAGGAGGGCGGAAGACTCCCCTTTAATGACAAGGCTGATCCTGAATTTATCCGGGAAGCCACCGGAATGAGCAAGAACGAGTTTAAACGGGCAGTGGGAAATCTGTATAAACAGCGTCTGATTCTGATAGAATCTGACGGCATAAGAAGAGTGTGAGAGGATAATGAAAATGAACAGTAAAAAAGCAAATTGGGCATTCCTGATTACTATCATATTTTATATTGTGTTTTCCTTTTGTTTTGGGCTGCTTCCCGATGCAATAATCAATAATATTTTCTTGAATAACCTTTTGTGCGAACTGGTTCTTGTGCTGCCCGTCCTTATTTTGGTGGCAGCTTCAGGAGAAAATCCCGTCTCTTTTATGAATTTTCATAAAATAAAGATGGGATCGGTATGGATGATTATTCTGTTTACTTTTTTAAGCATGCCACTCCTGACGCTGGTCAATCTGGTAACACAGTTTTGGGTAAGGAACGAAGTGGTTACAATGATGGATACCATGAATGCCGCACAAATGCCCTATGCATTATTGTACTTGTCTGTCGGAATTATTGCGCCTGTGCTGGAAGAAATTGCCTGTAGGGGGGCTTTTTTTCACTCTTATGAGAAATCGGGAAGTGCCTTAAAGGCAATGCTGCTTTCAGCAATTGTCTTCGCTTTGATACATATGAATTTCAATCAGGCAGCCTATGCATTTCTTATGGGAATTTTTTCGGTGCTTCTTTTGAAAAGTACGGGAAGCCTGTGGGCCTCTATCCTGTATCACGGTGTAATTAACGGAAGTCAGATAACATTGATGTACATGGTTATGAAAGGTAACTCCGGGCTGTTGAGTGACCAGGCTGCATCGATTACCACGGAAATGTTGATTTTGAGTGTTGCAGTATACCTGATGATGACTGCGATTACGCTCCCCCTTTCCTTCGCGGTACTGGCATGGATTGGCACTCATGAGGGAAGACCGGGCGTAATTTCCCATATCTGGAAGGAAAGAAAAGAAAAAAAGGATAAGATGGTCACAGTACCTTTTGTACTGGCTCTTATCCTTTGCTTGAGTGTAATGACAGGTATATTACCAACTTTGGTTACAAAAGCCCTGCTATGGATGAGTAAATCGCTCTGAATATCAGACGGACATATCAAAGTTGCCGCCAATGTTGGGATTGACAGACAATTCCATGGAGCGATCCATCATATTAATCAGGCTTTTTCCGGCTGTTTCGGAGCTTTCCATTGCCTTATTAAGCACAGCAACGCCCACCTGATTGGTAAGCTGTACATTTGCTAAAGAAGTTGACAATTCGGGAATATTCATTTGATTACTCCTTTCCTGTTATGCCTGTTTTTCTTTCACGTCCATTATATCATAAATTGGGAGAAAATGAAACGTTCTATTATTTGATTTGTTTTGTATAGGTTGTATAGGGATGTTTTTTGGAAAAACCTGTAAAAAACATTAAAAATATACAAAAATAGCACAAAAGTAGGTAGATTTTTTTGTGTATTTGTATTAAAATGAAATGTATAGTTTTCTGGGGAGTATAATTTTACGAAAGAACCATTGTTTAATTTGCATAGTAATTTGGGGATATGCAGAAGGAGAGGGGTACATGATTTCGAATCAGATTTTACAAAATACGATTGAAGGTTTAAAGACGATTGCCAGAGTTGATTTTTGTGTTATGGATACAGATGGGAAGGAGGCTGCATCCACTTCGGCAAGTATGACAGAGTGTGGATCGGAGACAGTGGAATTTGCCAAGTCTCCCGCAGACTCTCAGGAAATACAGGGTTATCAGTATTTTAAGATTTATGATGAACAGCAGCTGGAGTATATATTGATTGCAGCAGGAACCGGAGAAGATGTTTACATGGTGGGTAAGATGGCTGCATTTCAGATTCAGAATTTGCTGGTAGCCTATAAGGAACGTTTTGACAAGGACAATTTTATCAAGAACCTTCTGCTGGATAACCTTCTTCTGATTGATATTTACAGCCGTGCGAAAAAGCTTCATATTCAGACGGATGTTAAACGCGTGGTCATGATTATTGAGACAGGAAACAAAAAAGATAACAATGTACTGGAGGTAATGAGATCCTTTTTCGGAAGCAATAGCATGGATTTCATTACGGCAGTAGATGAAAACAATGTGATTGTAGTGAAAGAGCTGTCTGAGGGGGACAGCGCTAAGGAAATTGAAAAAGCGGCAAATAGTATGGAAAGCTTCCTTGTCAAGGAGGGAATGACGGGAGTGCGTATTGCATACGGTACGGTAGTAAAGGAGATTAAGGAGGTCAGCCGTTCCTACAAGGAAGCTAGGATGGCGATGGATGTAGGAAAAATTTTCTTTGATGAAAGAAATATTATTGCTTACAGTGCACTTGGAATCGGACGGTTGATTTACCAGCTGCCCATACCACTGTGCAAAATGTTCATTAAAGAAATATTTGGTGGAAAGAGCCCAGACGAATTTGACGAGGAAACACTTGCCACAATTAATAAATTCTTTGAGAACAGCCTGAATGTTTCCGAGACCTCCAGACAACTTTTCATTCACAGGAATACCCTGGTGTATCGTCTGGATAAGCTGCAGAAAAGTACCGGATTGGATCTTCGTGTTTTTGAAGATGCCATTACATTCAGAATTGCACTTATGGTAGTAAAATATATGAATTATATGGAAAACTTTGAATATTGAGATTAAGCATTAAGATACAGGTGGTGGATTATTTTGGCGAAGAACGAATTTAAGGGAAAAAGAAAAAAAAATCAGGCATCAGCAAGTGATGAGATTATTACACTTAATAATGTGAGTAAGGCATATGCAACAGGGGCACCGGCATTAAATGGTGTGGATCTACATATCAAGAAGGGAGAGTTTGTATTTATTGTAGGCGACAGCGGTTCAGGAAAGTCGACCATGATTAAGCTTCTCCTTCGTGAACTGGTACCTACATCAGGAGATATCAATGTAATGGGATATGATCTGGTGCGTATCCGCCACAGTAAAATACCGAAATTCAGAAGAAATCTGGGAATCGTATTTCAGGATTTCCGTCTCCTGAAGGATAGGAACGTATATGAAAATGTGGCTTTTGCACAGCGAATCATACAGGTTTCCAACAAGGACATTAAACGTAATGTACCCAGCATTCTTGCAACAGTGGGTCTTGCGGGCAAGTATAAGGCGAAGCCAAGGCAGCTGTCGGGTGGAGAGCAGCAGAGAGTGGCAATTGCCAGAGCTCTTGTGAATCGTCCAAGTATCCTACTGGCGGATGAGCCGACAGGTAATCTCGACCCTAAAAACTCATGGGAAATCATGAAGCTTCTGGAACAGATTAATGAGAATGGCACTACAGTATTGGTGGTAACCCATAACCGTGAAATTGTAAATGCCATGCAGAAACGGGTTGTTACCATGAAGAAAGGCGTCATTGTAAGCGACGAAGAAAAGGGTGGTTATATCGATGAGGATTAGTACATTTTTTTATACCATCAAACAGGGAATTATCAATATATTTAGAAATAAGTGGTTTTCACTTGCATCAGTTGCAACAATTGGTGCATGTCTGTTTCTGTTTGGACTTTTTTATGCAATTATTTTGAACTTCCAAAATATTGTTAAGACTGCGGAAGAAGGCGTATCTGTTACCGTCTTTTTTGATGAAGGAATCAGCCAGGAACGAATAGAAGAGATTGGTGCACTGATTGATAAACGGCCTGAAGTTGCAAAGAAAAACTTTATTTCTGCAGACGAAGCATGGGAAGGCTTCAAGGAAGATTACCTTGGAGAATATGCAGACGGCTTTACGGAAAATCCGTTAGCAGATTCTGCCAGCTATGAAATTTATTTAAATGATGTATCCATGCAGCCTGCGTTGGTTACTTATTTGGAAGGCTTAGAGGGAATCAGGACAGTAAACAGATCGGAGATTACAGCTTCCACACTGACCGGTGTGAATGCGCTTGTGGCATATATTTCTGTGGGAATTATTGCAATTTTGTTTGCGGTATCAATTTTCCTTATCAGCAATACAGTAACAATTGGTATTTCTGTCCGTAAGGAAGAGATTACGATTATGAAATACATTGGGGCTACAGATTTCTTTGTACGTTCTCCATTTGTCATTGAAGGTGTGCTGATCGGAGTGATTGGTGCATTGATTCCGGTGGGAATTATTTATGTTCTCTATAACAAGGTAATTGAATATATTGTAGCGAAATTTGCTACTTTATCTCAGTTATTATCCTTCCTTCCGGTAGAAACAATTTTCAGCAGTCTATTGCCCATATCTGTTGCAATGGGCGTAGGTATTGGCTTTTTGGGAAGTATTACAACGGTTAGAAAACACTTGAGAGTGTAATTGAGGAACATGTGCAGAATGAAACGATGGAAAAGAGCACTCTGCGTACTGCTGTGTCTGTTGATGGCAGCAGGCATTGCGGGCAATTTTGAAACCACTGTCTATGCCAGTGAGTTGACAAATGACAGTATCAAAAAGAAGGAAGAAGAGATCAGCAAAGCCAAGGAGGAAAAAAAGGCTTTGCAGAGTGGACTTACGAACGTAAAGGAACTGAAAAAACAATTAGAGACATCCAAAGCCAATCTTACCAATTATGTGGCGGAGCTTGATGCTGATCTTGTGACGATTCAGGCTAAGATTAATGAGCTTAAGACTTTAATTTCAGAAAAGGAAGACCAGATTAGTCAAAAGACGAAGGAGCTTGATGAGGCCCTTGAGGTTCAGCAGGAACAATATGAAGCCATGAAATCCCGAATCAAGTTCATGTATGAGAAGGGAGATACCTTGTACATGGAGCTTGTCTTCTCCGCAGGCAGCTTTGGAGAAATGCTAAATAAGGCAGATTACATTGAAATGCTTTCTTCCTACGACCGTAAAATGTTGGATGAATATGTGGCTTATGCGGAATATGTTGCTCTTTGTAAAGAAAGTCTGGAAGAGGAAAAGGAAGTTCTGGATGAGGCTAAGGCAACTGTCGAAGAGGAGGAGGCTTCCTTAAATGAACTGATATCCGTTAAGGAACAGGAAATTTATAATGTTTCTTCGGACATTAAGAATAAAGAACAGGCAATCAAGGAATACGAGGCAGATATTGCTGCGCAGGATGAAACGATTAAAGCATTGGAAGCAGCGGTTGCAGAAGAGAGGAAAAGATTAGCAGCTGAACAGGGAAGGAAATATGATGGTGGTGTTTTTGCATGGCCGGCTCCTTCCTACACCAGAATTTCTGATGATTATGGAACACGTATACATCCGATACTGGGAATTCAGCAGTTCCACAACGGAATTGACATGGCGGCACCTGGAGGAAGCCCAATTTTGGCGGCTTACGATGGAAAAGTGGTTGCCGCAGACTATAGCGGCAGCATGGGTAATTACATCATGATCGATCATGGTGATGGACTGTATACAATTTATATGCACGCATCAGCATTGTATGTCTCCAAGGGAGCAGATGTGACAAAAGGTCAAAAGATTGCAGCGGTAGGAAGTACCGGACGTTCCACGGGCAATCACCTTCATTTCAGTGCCCGCCTGAACGGAAGCTATGTAAGCCCATGGCAGTACCTACGTGGATAACAGGGAATATTTCATTGAGATTGGAGAGATTTTAAGTGGAGAGACCGGAGGAAGAGGAAACAGTACAGCAGGCGCAGGAGGAAAGTGAAAAGAAGAACTTAAAAGGGTTTCGGAATGGCATCCTTGTGGGAATGCTGGGTACAGCAGTGATTTTGACGGTAATTTATGCCGTTATAACAGCCGGAAAGTTTCTGGGAGCCAGAGAAACGCAGACTGACACGGAAGTAAATAGCAGCAGCGTAATCAGTACAGAAACACTTCAAAAAATGAGAACGATTGAGGCTGCGATAAATCAGTATTACTTTTATCAGGACCAGACATCTTCGCAGGATATTCAGGAAGGAATTTACAAGGGAATGATAGAGGCACTTGACGATCCTTACTCCGAATATTATACCAAGGAAGAACTGGAGGAGGTTGTCAATAGCACAAAGGGAATTTCTTATGGTATCGGTGCATATATTTCTCTGAATAAAGAGACCGGCATGGCGGTAATCAGCGGTGTCATAGAGGACTCTCCGGCACAGGCAGCAGGCTTGAGAGAGGGAGACGTAATCAGCGAGGTAGATGGGGAATCCACTCAGGGAATGAGCCTGACAGAGGTGGTCAGCAGGGTAAAAGGCAGAGAAGGGACCACAGTACATTTGTCCATTTACAGGGAAGGAGAAAACGATTTTCTGGAATTGGATATACCCAGAGAAAAATTAATTGAAACTAACACCGTGACAAGCGGGCTTTTAGAGGATGCAGACCATATCGGCTATCTCAGAATTCATGAGTTTGATAATGTAACGGTAGATCAGTATACGGAGGCTATGGCAGTGCTCCGGGAAGAAGGGATGAAAGGTCTGATTCTTGATCTTCGGAGTAACCCGGGCGGTGATGTGAATGCAGTTGTAGAAATTGCAAGAAAGATTTTGCCCCAGGGCTTGATTGTTTACACGGAGGATAAATACGGGAATCGCAAAGAATATACTTGCGACGGAACGCATGAGCTTGAAATTCCGCTGGTAGTTTTAGTTAATCAATATTCTGCCAGTGCTTCTGAATTGCTTGCAGGAGCCATTCAGGACTACAATAAGGGAACCCTGATTGGAACGACTACTTACGGAAAGGGAATTGTCCAGCAGATACACAGACTGGAGGATGGAACAGCGCTTAAGCTGACAGTCAGTGCCTACTATACCCCCACAGGAAGAAATATTCACGGAGTGGGGATTGAACCGGATATTGAAATTGAATATGATTATGAGAGTGCCAAGGCAGAAGGAATAGATAATCAGGTAGAAAAGGCAATTGAAATTTTGGAAGGAAAAATAAAATAGAGTCAACAAGTTAAATGACTAAAGTACAGAACAAAAGTTCGATTTTGTTCTGTACTTTTTTTGTACGGTTTGGTATAATACATGAGGATGTTGAAACTGGGAATAATGAATTTTAACAGAGAATGAAAGAGGACATATATGGATCATTTTAAACTGGTATCTGATTATAAGCCAACAGGTGACCAGCCGGAGGCGATTGCCGAGCTGGTGGAGGGATTTCAACAGGGAAATCAATTTCAGACACTGCTGGGCGTGACCGGTTCCGGAAAGACCTTTACCATGGCGAATGTTATTGCGGCATTGAACAAGCCCACGCTGATCATTGCCCATAATAAAACACTGGCGGGACAGCTTTATGGGGAGTTTAAAGAATTCTTCCCTGAGAACGCAGTGGAATACTTTGTGTCTTATTACGATTATTACCAGCCGGAGGCATATGTTCCTTCATCAGATACTTATATTGCCAAGGATTCTTCTGTTAATGATGAAATTGATAAGCTAAGGCTTTCTGCGACTGCTTCCCTTTCGGAGCGGAAAGACGTGATTGTGGTTGCCAGTGTATCC
>JAQXYZ010000087.1 GCA_029226935.1 Bacillota bacterium
GTCTTTGTTGCAATTTTTTCGCGAAAGCGCACATCATGCTCCACCACCAGCATGGTAGGCTGATACTTAAGAATCAGCTTTTCTATCTGCGTCCGTGAAAAGATATCAATATAGTTTAAGGGTTCATCCCATAAATACAGATGTGCAGATTCAAGGAGGCTGGCTGCAATCAGCACCTTCTTTTTCTGTCCTTCCGAAAAATCCTCCATACCCTTGACAAACTGTACCCGCTCCATATCAAGCTGCCTTAGGATAGAGCAGAAGACACTCTCCTCCAGATTTTTCTTCCTGCAAAACTCTCTGATACTGCCTTTTAAAAATGAAGTATCCTGACTGATATAAGAAATCGTCATTCCCGATGCAAACATAAGCTTTCCCGTTTCCTTAAGACAAGCCGTTTGACTCTCAATCCCCGCGACTTTGCTTAAAATCACTTTTATCAAGCTGGACTTACCGCATCCATTTGCTCCGTTTAAAAAGACTCTTTCCCCCTGCTTGATTTCAAAAGTCAGGTCTTCAAATAAAGGATTGGTGGAATCTGCATATTTTAGTCCGTACCCCTGTACCCTAAGCAGTGTTTCCTTGTAATGCACCATGGGTATCATTTTCAAATCCGCCGGATTTTCAATGTCCTGCAAGAGGTTGGTCTTTTTTTCTATCTCCTGCTCAATCCGCGTCTCCATTTGCTTTACACGGCTCTGCATTTTCTTTGTTTTGGAACCAATGTAAGCCCTTGTAGAGATATTGCGGTCATGCTCTTTGACCGGGTCAAATCCGATTTTTGTGCTCTCACTCTTTTCTGCCCATTGCCTGGTTCTCTCAGAGGCTTCCCGCAGCTTGGTAATTTCCTTCCTATGCTTTTCATTTTCCATCCGCACAAAGGCATCCTTCCTGCTCTTATTTTCCCACCAGCTTGAAAAGTTGCCGCTCTGTACCTCGATGGTATGACGGTTTAGCACTAAAATATGGTCGATGCAGGCATCCAAAAGATCCCTGTCATGGGATACCAGAATAAAGCCCTTCTTTTCTTTCAAATAATCTTTTACAATTTCTCTGGAATACTGGTCTAGATGGTTCGTAGGTTCATCAATCAGCAGAAAATCGTTCTCGCCGGAGAATAAAACTGCAAGCATGATTTTCGTTCGTTCCCCAAAGCTTAAAGTTCCAAACGCCTGATACAGCTTTTCTGCATCCACCCCAAGCTTCTCCATCTCGCATATTACCCGCCACTCCTCACATCCAGGCTTTAATTCTTCTAAAAACTCGGATGCAGAAAGACTGAAATATTCATTTTTTACATGATATGGAAAATAGTCGAATACTGTACTTGTACTAATTGAGCCTGTATACTCATACTTTCCCATCAGCAGATTAAGGAATGTGGTCTTCCCCTTTCCGTTTCTCCCGACAAACCCCAATTTCCAGTTCGTATCAATGGAAAAGGATACATTTTCAAATATATTATCAAAGCTTCCCTCATAATAAAAAGTGAGATTGTTTACGTTGATTTGTGCCATTTTCATTCCTCCCTTCGGGCATTGCCCAAAGAGAACCAGTTCCCGCAAAAACCTCAGTGAATTTTTCCCACAAAAAAAAGAGGTTATGAGAACATAATCCACTTTTGACAACACCAAAAACAAACCACTGTTCTGTCTTTTAAGAACAATGTCCTAAACGCTAAGTCTTTGCTTCGTGTTTCAAAAGTCAATTATCTTCTCATCGCTTCTCCTTTTAATCTGTGCCTTTTTACACCTGAACATCTTTGAAAAATCAGTTCAAATATAAGTCAATTATAGGATGGCAGTACGGATTTGTCAAATATTGCCTAATCACGGCTGCTGATGTGCCTTTTCTTCGTTGTATTTCATTTTCAGCTTCTCTCATCGGTAATCACATGTGTAATTCCATTATTTATCTTATGCAGATTTTCTTTCAGGAATGATGGGTATGCCCGATACTTACCAAGTTCATCAAGTGGAATCCAGTGCATTTCTTCTTTGATTCCGTTTGTATAGCTGTTGCTGTCAAGCTGCTGTGTTCCCCTTGGTTTCATTACATAGTAAAGTGCTATTTCGTGACAGTGATATCCTGCAAGAATGCCATCCCCTTCAAAAAAATTTTCATGTATAAATGCCAGGTGATCTATCTCGTATGCAACTCCGGTTTCCTCAAGGACTTCCCTCCTCACAGCATCCTCTGCTGTTTCATTCATATGTACCCCGCCGCCTACCGAATAAAAATAATTATCCCGGTCATTTCCCACAAGCAGGACGCAATTATCCTCAATTATAATTGCAGCCGCACGATAGCGAAACCAATTATTTCCCTTTGTAAACCCACAATCATATTCCATAAACACCTCTTCTAAAATAAACTCATCTGCTCATATTTCTCCGGAAATTCCTGCAAGTACCGAAAGCACGCATCGACCTCACACACAATGCCATTCTTCCTGCACTTATCCTTTAATATTCCCATCAATTCCGTATGTCTGTCGCTGTTTAACTGATAGGAATAACCGTATTTTTCCCGATATTTCTCCTTTAGTCCGGGGAAATTTCTATCAAGTGCTGCATAGAAATATTCTCTGTCACCTTCCCGCAAAGTCATACCCATTCCAAAGCAAATGATGCCATAAACCTTTGCCTGAATACAGTAATCCAGAATTCCTTCTATGTTTTCCCTTGTGTCATTGATGAAAGGTAAGATTGGAGATAGCCAGACCACTGTAGGAATTCCATTTTCATGAAAAATCTGCAACGTCTTTACTCTTTCTTTCGTGGTACAGACATTTGGCTCCAATATTTTACACAGTTTCTCATCATAGGTAGTTAAAGTCATCTGCACAACGCACTTTGCCTGTCCATGAATGCTTTTTAACAAATCCAGGTCTCTTAGGATACGGTTTGATTTGGTCTGAATCGCCACCCCATATCCGTAACGGTCGATAATCTCCAGACACCGTCTTGTCAATTTCAGCGTTTCCTCACAATGCATATAAGGATCGCACATTGCGCCTGTTCCTATCATGCATCTTTTCCGCTTTGACCGGAGTGCCTTTTCCAAT
This sequence comes from Bacillota bacterium, assembly GCA_029226935.1. GTDB lineage: Bacteria > Bacillota > Clostridia > Lachnospirales > Lachnospiraceae > Suilimivivens. The sequence continues at coordinate 3,068 of JAQXYZ010000087.1, forward strand.
AGTTCCGGCGCATTCTGTTTTACTTCAATATCCTCAAAGTCATGGGTAAAGCCATAACATTTACTCCTGCTGTCACAATAAATGCATCCGTGAGTACAACCGCGGTACAAATTCATGCCATTGTGTGCTGATAAGATTCCCTTTGCATCCACAAAATGCATTTCCACCCTCCCTTAAAATCCTCTTCTATTCTTTAGTGCCTCTGCTCAGTTCACACAGCTTTTGATAAAACTCCGGGAACTGCTTTTGAATACTGATTGGTCTTCCTGAAGATGAGAGGAAGCAGTGAACACTTTCAGCAGTGCACACCACAGTTTCTCCTACTGTCATGGTATATCCCAGCTTAAGTTTTACCTGATTGACCTCTAATACTGAAACAGAAATTGCAATTTCATCAGGGAAAGTGGTCGTTTTCTTATAGTTACAGGATACACTGACTACCGGAGAAATGATTCCTTCCTCCTCCATTTTATCATAACCCCAGCCGATTTCTTTCAGAAACCATATCCGCGCTTCCTCCATAAAACGGATGTAATTGGAGTGGTGGGTAATTCCCATCTTGTCTGTCTCATAATATTGTACGATATGCTTATAATTCATTGTCTGCCTCCGGCATCGCTTGGTTTTCTTTTGTTTTGGTTTTTACTCGCAAACATGCGCCCTTGGCGCTTTTTGTCTGCTTCGCAGACTGTTTGCTCGTTAATAGGCACTCGAAAACCAAATGCTGCCTTCGGCATCGCTTGGTTTTCTTTTGTGCCTATTACATTATAGCATTCTCGCAGCATGGAAAAAAGCGCAAAATCTGCATTTTGCGCTTTAGAGAAAAGTCTACTGCCAAATTTTATTTTCCGCTTTCTCCACCGGGGCCGTCTTTACGGGGTACCTCATCAGGAATGACATTGCCCGGCAAGTCTTCACGGGGAATATTACCATCGTCATAATCATTTGCCGGAGATTGACCGTTTGGAGTAGTAATAATTTTATCTTTTTCCATAAGCCACCATCCTTTCAGCAATAGGATGTGTAAAAATTTATTTTTTATGTAGAATTGCTTTTATATTTAATAATTATTTTATTGTTCCAAGCCTTTACCTATGATATGATAACTTCATCCACTGCATTTCTGACTTATTAATGGTTATATCAACCGAAATTCACACAAGCATGTAAGATTTCATTTGAAGGTAATGTTTCCAAGCATTGCCTGTTCTCGTTTTGTTCTTATTTTTATTTCTATTCGATTACATTTCACTTATGAGAAGGAGCACATCTATGGCAAATACAATCTACCAAATCTATGATAAAATTTTCAAGAAAATCCTGCCCCTTTCTTCCACTGCTGTGGTCAATCTGATCAATGGGCTGTTTGACACCGACTATCCCACAGACAGCACCATTACCTATCACTGGACTGAATTTGAAGATGACGAGCTAAAGCGAGTCCTTGCAGACACCATTCTTGTCATCAATGGCATTCACAGCTACCACCTTGAAGCTCAGATGACAGTGGATCATGATATCATTTTTCGAGTGTTTGAATATGGCTATGGTCATGCACAACGAAATCGGCTTCAATTTATGAATGATAATGATTCAGGCATTATTCCAGACTGTGAACTTCCTTTTCCTGAACCAAAAATTATTTATTTCTGTTCCTCCGGGAACACTCCTGATGAATATACCATGAAGTTGAACTTTGGTTCGCAGGGTTCCTTTCTCTATAAAGTCTCTACCTTTAAATTTCTTGAAACCTCTCTGGAAGAACTCAATCGGAGAAAAATGATTATACTGATTCCTTTTCAGCTTTTGAAGTTAAGAGGATTGTTAGCGAAAGAACGTAATGAAACAAACCTTTTAGCATTGAAATCATTAATAGAAAATGATATAATTGGAAGCATCAACGAAAACCTTTCTCTTGGCAACATCACACAGGATGATGCCCGGAAACTAAAACGTCTTACTCATAAATTGTATAACCACATTTATTCCCACTATCAGGAATTGGAGGAACTGAGCGAAATGACCGACGAATCTTTAATGCTTGATATTGATATCATAGAAAAGGAACATGAAAAGGAATTAGCACAAAAAGCTTCGGAATATGAAGCAGCGCTCTCTCAAAAAGACGCTGCCTTAGCTGCCATGAGCGCTGAGATTGCTGCCCTTAAAGCCCAGATTGCAGCACTACAGGGGGCTCAGAATACCTAGTCAGACTACGCAAACTTTCTCAGGACATTTTATGGACAGAAAGGCTCCCTTGAATATCATACTTAAGGGAGCTAACGCCCCATAAAAAAGTTTACTACTTCAACATTACCATCCATTTCCGTACTGCCTACACTAAACCCACATTTTTCTGTATAAAATTTAATATTTTCTTTCTTATCTACGGGCGTTACTAATGTAATTCTTTTCCAGTCATCGCACATTGACAGCATATAATGAAATGCGCTTGTTCCAAGCCCTCTTCCCTGATACTCCGGCACAACGCACAAACAGCCAACATAATATTCTCCATTTCCTCTATTTTCATAAGAAATCACTCCTACTGGAGTCTCCTTATATAAAATTATGAATTTGGGATAATTGACAATGGATGCTTCCATCGCTTCTTTCGTTCGTCCATATGCCGGGCATTCCCCATATTTTATGTAATCACTATAAAAAGAGGCATTATATATTTTTATAAGAAGCTCAGCATCCTCTATATTTGCTTTTCTGTATTGAATGTCTACCATTTTTTCAGTTCTTCTCCTATCAAAATTGCCTTTGAATTGCTTCCATGACCAATTTCCCCGGTCTTTAAAACAGGTAACTCTTTAACAACATATTTAATCCCGGTTTCATAGGGAATAAATATTGCTTCATCCGGGCTGATTCCTGATGCCACTGTACCTACTTCCGCAAGCACTCCGTTCACTACATAAGAACGGTTGTCGATATAAACCGAAGCGTCATAGGCATCCACAACACTGTCAAACATTAGTGATTGAAGACGAAGCGGCTCTTGCAGACGCTCTTGAAGAAATTTTAAAACAGAATAATTACATGGTAGATGTGGTATATCGTGGTCCTGACGGACTGGATTATGCAAGTTCCGGTATTTACGACCTGATTCTTTTGGATATTATGCTTCCCGGAATGGACGGTCTTACTATTTTAAAAACTTTGCGGCAAAGACAGATTTCTACACCGGTCATTCTTCTGACCGCTAAATCAGAGGTCTCAGATATTATCACAGGTCTTGATGCCGGAAGTGATGATTACCTTGCCAAGCCCTTTTCCACAGGAGAACTGCTTGCGCGCATCCGTGCGCTGTCAAGACGCAGCAACAATTACACAGGAGAACTGCTGACCTTTGAAGACCTGACCCTCAACAAGGGCACAATGGAGCTTTCCTGCCATAATGATACCATCCGCCTTGGATTGAAAGAGGTACAAATTATGGAACTTTTTCTGAAAAATCCAAGGCAGATCATGTCCAAGGATCTTTTACTTGAAAAAGTATGGTGAATTGACAGCAACGCAGAGTACAACAATATTGAAGTATATATCTCCTTCCCGCGTCAAAAGCTGTGCTCTCTTGGCACCGCCGCACAGATACGAACCATACGAGGGGTCGGATATCAACTGGAAATATAAAATTTACATTGAGAGTGGAGAAATACTTATGATTAAAAAACTGCAACACCGGTTTATTTTTATTACCATGTCATGTATCAGTTTTATTTTTGCACTGATTTTACTGGTTCTTAATATATCCGTCAACTACTCTGCTAGGCAGCAGGGGTTCGGTATTTTGTATCAATATGAACAGCGGATGCAAAGCCACCAAAAAACGCCCCAGAATCAGCAGCCGCCTTCCATAAAAGATGCCGATTTTCCGCGTATAAATAAGCCTGATAACCATTGGTTCAATGATATGCGAATTTCCTATGTTATCTATGATTCTGATGGAAATATTGAAGAATTGTCTGCCGGTGGGAATCCAGAGATGACAGTAGAAACCCTTACGACTATGGCAGAAAGTGTGTTAGCCAAAGCCAGAAATACCGGAAGCCAGTCCGGCTATCTGTATCTTCTCAGTAATGATGCCAATAGGACAAGTATTTATTTTCTGGACTACTCTCCCGAAAAGGATATGTCTATGCGCCTTTTCACACTCTGCCTCTGGGTAGGTCTGGCCGGCATCATTTTTATTCTGATTCTGGTCATCTTTCTTTCCCGCTTGGTTACAATGCCGGTGCGTCTTGCCTTTGAAAAACAAAAGCAATTTGTTGCAGATGCCTCTCATGAATTAAAAACACCTCTTACCATTATTACAGCCAATGCAGAGGTGCTTGAAAGCAGCCTTTCCGGGAATAAATGGCTTGGTAATATTTTAGAGCAGAGTGGGCGCATGAAAAAGCTGATCAATAATCTTCTTGATCTTGCCAGATTGGATTCCGGCAGCCAAAGTCAGGATTTTGCAAACTTTGACTTAAGCAGAACAGTCAAAAATGTCTGCCTTTCCTTTGAAAGCCTTGCCTATGAATACAGAAAGACCCTTCTCATAGAAGTTGATCCAGCCCTCACACTCCATGGTAATGAATCAGCTATTAAGCAACTGGTTACCATATTGCTTGATAATGCCTTTAAATATTCTGATGAAAAGGGAACTATCTGCGTCCGTCTTTCTTCCCACGGTGAAAAGAGGGAACTTTTGGTTCACAATACCGGGCTGGGAATTTCCGCTGAAGATCAGAAACGCATTTTTGAGCGTTTTTATCGAAGCGATGCCTCCCGAAGCAGAGAATCCGGCGGATACGGTCTTGGACTTTCTATCGCTGAAGCGATTGTAAAAACCCATAAAGGTCATATCTGTGTCAAAAGCGATGGACAGACCTATACTGACTTTTTTGTTACACTACCCTCACCGTAACCGCTGTTACCTAATTCTTAAATAAGTCTTCAAGAATTTCTTCCGGTGTCATATTTCTGTAATTATCAGGATCTTTAAGTCCTCCATTCTGACCTGTCAGGTTCCATGAGAATTTTCCGGCATACTCACCTTCAACAGCTGTATACTTCTCATAATCTTTCAGTGCAATCGGATAACGCTCATACCACTCCGGAAAATATTCGGACATATACCGATCAGCGAGCTGATATGCTTCGCACGTCTCATCCTCTCCAATTGCAGAAAGCTGCGGTCCTCCTCCCGGCTGCCCCGTCCTGCTATCTGTCGGCGAACTATGAAGTATCAAAATACTTCCATCCTCACAAGTCCCCACACACATCCATACATGACCCTTAATACTAAATATATCCCCTGGATTAAAGGAAGAGCTTTCATAATCAACCGGCTTTTCAATCTCCTGCGTCCAATCACCCCATCCCTTCTCTGAATATGTCTTTGCTGTTTTGGTTGCGCCCATAACACACCCATCCTGTCCACTTTCCGTATTCATAACGTTATAGTTTACCCATCCAACATATCCAGAGCAATCTAATCCCGCATAATAATATTCGTTGTATCCTCCATAGGGATAGTAACTATTTGCTGCATCTTTCAAAGCTTCATTACCATCCTTATCGCGATATGTATAATTTTCATTTTGGGACTGAAAGAATCTTACCCAATCCTGAGACACTCCGATTGTTCTCGTCTGAATAGCCGAGCCCACATCCTGCCAGTCCCAGCCACCTCCATAGACATAAAGTGTCGTCCCGACCGGCATCAACGCCGTTGCAAGAAAATTTTTCAGTGTCTTCTCTCCCGGTATTCCACTAACAGGCGGCTGATAAAGCTCCTTCTCTGCATTTTCTTTTTCTTCTACAGATGTCACTACTCCATCTTCTATCTGAATTTCATAGGAGTACCCCTCCTTGAGAAGATTCTGAATCGGGTATTCATACTCTTCATCTGAATTCTTGACGCCATTATCAATTTTAAGGATTTTCTCTTTACCTTTCACTTCAAAACGATAAGAGAAATTATCCTTTTCATCCTTATTTACTTCCTCCGAGCCATAGTTTTCTACTCCGAGATAAACTGCCTCTTTAACTTGCTTTTTCTGATTTGCACATCCGCAAGTTGCAAATAAAAGTACTGTTAAAATAGTCAAAAATATTTTTTTCTTTTGTTTTTCTTTCATTTTTATCCTCATCCTTTGTTAATTTAGTTAAAACGACATAATAAATAAACTGTCATATTTATTATACACACTCTCTGTAACCGGAGCGTAACCGAGTTGATGCCATTGCCAATTAAATTTCTCTTATCTTTTTAATTCTATGCTTTCCTGCCTAAGACGGGTTTCCTATACCAAACCAGAGTGCACAATATTTCTGTACGCAAGGTATAAATCAATCTGTTATCTCATCTTTGGTGACTTAAAAAACATATTTTGTAAACCTTGCATACAACTGCATGCAAATTTTTCAATGACAAAAACAGGAGAAATGCTGATATCTTCAACATTTCTCCTACTTTTCAACAATGCCGGCGACCGGAATCGAACCGGTACGGGAGGTTAGTCCCGCAGGATTTTAAGTCCTGTGCGTCTGCCAGTTCCGCCACGCCGGCATAATCAATATAAAATTGATTAGTGGGACCTATAGGGCTCGAACCTATGACCCTCTGCTTGTAAGGCAGATGCTCTCCCAGCTGAGCTAAGATCCCA